>NZ_DASQIX010000006.1:0-37730 GCF_035631355.1 Alloacidobacterium sp. | reverse complement strand
ATACCGTTCCCGCGGAAACATTCAGCATCGCGCTGGTGTTGCTGCCTGCGAAATCTGTTGTTCCAATAAATGAAACAGAGAGAGTATGGCTGCCCTGAGCCAATGCATTGAACGGCCCACTGATCTGATAGTTGTTATTGTTGATCAACGCGACACTATAGCTCGTAGAGGAGCCGTCAACTGTTACCGTGAAATCGGCCGCACTGATTCCTGTTGCACTGCTAGGGTTGAGCTGCACAGCGAAGCTGGATGGTTGACCATACAAGTAGGTAAGGCTCGGACTGCCGGAAACCGCAAGTGAGGTCGCGGTGGCAGCCTGCGCTGTGAAATTGATCGTGTCGGTCTGGCTGTCAAAGGTTACTGCGACTGAGCCATTGGCGGTCGAAGATGGCGTTACCGGCGTTAGCTTGGCCGAACCCACACCCGATGTGTTGAATGTTCCGCCAGTCAGCGAAGGATTCGCTGTCACACCTGTGATGATGTAAGTATAAGAGTAATTTGTTGCAACCGCAGGAAACGCGCCGCTGATCGGGTTGCCATCCGAGCCCGTGTTCAGGCTTACGGTAAGATTCATGCTGCCGCTTGGAGGAATCGTTGTGGTATCTGAGGTAAAGCCAAGTTGGGCATAAGGAGCGGTCATTAAACTTCCCGTCGACGAGTCATACAGAACTGCCTGATCGCAGCCACCGCCAGAAATTGCTGGCCCACTGTTACATCCCCACCAGTTGTCCGTTGCGAGAACCTCGCCGGACATGTCGCTGCTCGAGCCCGCGGCCAGACCGCCGGCGCCATTCGTGGAAGTATTGCCAAAGATCCGGCTCAGGCCGACTTGCAGGATATTGCCTTGCGCCATGGTTGCCGTGCCCCCGGAAATCCCCCCGCCATCTGTAACGGCTGAATTGGACAGGAAATTGGAGCTGGTGACTGTCGTTTGAGTTTCCGGCGTTACGACTTCGCTGAAAAGCGCACCGCCCCATATAGCGGCAGAATTATTTTGAAAGAGCGAGGTACTAATCAATAGTCCGGAATTTGTATAGATGCCTCCGCCACTGTCCTGTGCAGCAGCATTAGAACTGAGCGTTACTCCGCTTAACGTGCTTTGAGGTGTGGCTGGCGAGGCTCCACGAGCCCCCAATTCGAGGCCGCCACCCTGTCCCATCGCAAGACCATCACCCGAGTTTAAGGTCATATCTGCCTTGTTGCCTGAAAAGACAGTGTTGGTGGCTGATATTGCAACAGGTCCAGAAGGCGGAATCCCGGAGACGAATGAGGGTGTAAAGATACCGCCACCTTCTTCTGGTGTTGCGTTGTTGGCGATCGTATCTCCGTTCAGAGCAAGCGTTCCAGTGCCGCCGCCTGCCGAGTTATAAGCCCAAATACCACCGCCCGGCCCCCATTGTGCCGTGCAGTTCTTGATAACCGAATTAGTGATTGTAAGGTCTCCAACACTATCAGCGTCCCAGTTTATGCAACCACCATTGCTATTCGCGAACCCTGTCATACTGTTGGCAGGATTGTTGTTGTTTGTGCCGTTCTCAATCGTCAGATTTTCAAATGACAGGCTGAACACGGAACTAGCGCCGCTCGGATTAAATGATCCAAATGGGCCGGGATTGATTGAGAAGATCACATCATTGTTGTTTCCATTGATGATCGTGTTTCCGCTGACGCCAATGATCGTCATAGGTCCGAGGATTTCCAGGTGAGTTAAGGCATTTCCGTTAGCATCAATGGTCCCGGCTTGCCATGTCAGGTTGTAAGTGCCTGCAGGTACCATGATGGTATCCGACGTACCCGCGTTGATATTGTCTGTTGCATCGTTATTCGCGAACGTAATCGCGTCGCGCAGGGTACAGGTTTCTGTAGGATTGGTTGCCTGCGTGCAGCGTATACCGTCGCTGGGATCACTTGTTGTGCCAGTGTTATCCGCGGTTGTGGTCACAAAGAACGTATTTCCAGCGCTGGGCAGAATGATATTCGGCGATATGCTGTCGGTGGTGAGCACCACCCTGCCCTGACGCATATCTGGGCTTACCCGCGCCGATACTGCAGCCAACACATTGCTGGAGGAAAGATTGCTCGATATGACGCGAGTGGGAGGTATTGATGAAGTAAGAGAGAAGCTGCGTGGCAATATTTGCGAATGGCTGATCAACGTCTCTTGCTGTTGCGAGGGGTTGAGCACTATCAGATCATCAAAGCCACCTGTACTGGGTGAGCGCAAGATGATGGGCGGTCTGCCGCTCGCAGGATGCACCGCCGCCGCTGCAGTTCTCTCTATTTCTATCCAGGGAGCATCTCCGGTATTGCCCTCTTGTTGTGCAGGGGGCTGCGTGTTGTCTAAATATCCCTTCAATGAGCGGCGTGTCACAGCAATTTCCGGTGGTGTATAGGGTGTCGGATCGAAACCTTGATGGGCCAGCATTATTACGTCGCCATCGGACGTCACTACCGATAGTTGCAACTGGACGTGACGATCGAACAGGAACTGGCCGGTGGTCACGCTCTCCACGCCGCTGACTGGAACCGTCGTTATGGAGCCGCCCCCTGAAATCGCGTTCTGGCCATGTAGAATGAGCAGCTTGCCACCCGCAACGATCGCTATATCGGGAATCAGGTCTGCATCAAGATTAGCCACGGTCATCGATGTTGCCTTATCCGGCAATGCGTACGTAGCGCGCTTTGTAAATGTATTTGAGCTATAGCTGATGATAGAAAGCCTCGCGCCGTGATTCACCTGATATGTTGCAATGATTGCTTCGCCCAACAATGGAGCGCCGGGTCTGCATGCCGCCAGTGCAGTTATGCCTCCTGCAACAGATGTGCTGACTGGCGACGAGAAACCGCCTTTACCATCTCCAAAGATCACATTGATTACATCGCTTTCCTTATCCGTGTATATGAGGTCCAGATGACCATCGCCGTTCACATCGGCTGAGATCATCAGAGCCGGTTGCATCGAAACAGGGATGGGTTTTGTGATCTGAAGATAGGGATCGGAATACTGATGCCGGCCCGCAGCCACCCAACTCGCGCGGCTCTGCGGCGCATAGGCGTCGAGATTGCCGCGCAGGAGCGCGATGGCTCCTCCCTTAGTCTGGCCATAGCCGATCACCAGATCGCCGATCCCGTCTTCGTCGAAATCTCCTGTCACCATAGACAAAGGCTGCGCCTGCTGGTTTGGAAAATGCAGATGGAGTGGGTGGATCTGTGCTGACCGGTCTGCAGACATGAGTCGCTGTCCAGCGGCTGAAAACGGCTGCAGGGCCAGCCAGACAAATGTAAAAATCAAGCCGCTGGTGATGCAGGAATGTGCGAGTACACACTCTGCGCTTATGGACATGTCTTTCATCGGGCATCTCCGATTCCCGGGATCAAATTATTCTGCAGACAGAAATCTGAGGGCCACAAGGAAAGAACAATGGCTGGAAGAACAGCAAAGTGCCGATGGATATCAACAAAAAGAGAGCGCAAACCCATTCGTACTTAATAAGAACTTTCAGTCGAACGTGTAAGAGCTAGATGCAAGTTTTAGTCGAGCGCGAATGCCCTGTCAACAGGGATTTCATCATCTGTCATCCTGCGTGTTAAGAACCATTACTTAATGCAACAACGTGGTCATTTCAAAACGATTAAAATATTCTGCTCAGTGCTTATTTTTTGCTTAATGCGTGATCCTCAAATTACAGGTGTCCCGCGACAGCAAAGGCAAACAGGGTAAGTAAAAGTAAAAAATTGGTCCAGCTTTACGTTGGGATGATCTGTAAGAACCCTATTCATGCAGCAATAAGGAATAGCAGGTTAAGGAACCAACTGATGGACTTTGCTCTCCAAAAATGCGTGCTTGTCGTTATAGTCTTTCTCTGTTGGGGCCAGCTTGACAGCCTCGGCAACTGCCTGCAGCGCGGTCTTGTATTCTTGTCCCGCGTGAGTCAGGTCTCCATCATGCTCATAAATCGAAGCCAGATATTCAGTGGTCAAACCAAGTCCATACCAACATGTCGGCATATCTCCATTGAGAGCGACCGTTTTTTGAAACAGTTGTGCCGACTGCCCGTACTCCTTCTCTGCATCGGCCTGATTGGATTGGGCTAAAAAAATGTTGCCTATTCCCTGGTGTGCATAAGCCATGTTGCAGGGGTATACAGCATTTTCAGGATCGAGTGCGAGGGCGCGCTCCTCGGCCTCTGCCGCCTGACCGTAATAGTTGATGGCTGCAGCATCATTGTGCTGTTTCTCATTCAACGGAGCGAGACCGTTATAGAACAACCTTCCCAGCTCATCCCAATTTGTGGCACTCGGCTGCAGTTTAATCGTTTCTCGATGCGATTCCAAAGCATCGTTGTAAAAGCTTGTGGCTTCCTTCAATTGGCCTTGAGCCTGCATCTCATCGCCTGCCTGTTGATACGCTCTGGCCAGGCTCGCGCGATAGGTGGCGGCTTTCGGATCCGCAGTCACTTGGTATTTCCTCACCTGAATGGCTTCATCGTATGCTTTAAGCGCTGCCTGATTGTCGGTTTGCTGGATATGAAAAGGCGCAATGCGGTTCAGAAGGAGTTGACAGAGGTCATCGCGGTACTTGTCCACCGTCTTCTCGTCTGCCATACCTATCAATGTGCGATAGGACCCCTCCGCCTCCTCGTAATACGTCGCGGCCGCACTCGGCCGGCCGTGATTAGCAAGATAATAGCCAGCGTTTTCTTGTTCAACGGCTAGGTTCTTGAGATGCTTCAAGTTCTTGGTCTCCGCAGACACTTCAGCTTTTCTTATTTCGACCGTTTCTTCGTGGGCCTGTAATTCTCCTTGAGCATCATGCTGCTGGGCGCGCAATGGAGCAATCTTCGTGTCAAGCAAGTCGCAAAGCCAATCCCGGTATCTCTGCGCTTCCTGCAGGTTTCCTTCTAACTCAATAGCCTTTTTGTAGGAGGCCTCAGCATTGACATAATTCGCCAGCGCAGCGTCTGGTTGTTTAGCGCTCTCGTAATCTTCACCAACTCGACGCAACGCCATGGCACGGTTAAAAAGGTAATAGGCCGTGCTGGGATCCAGATCGGCTGCCTTGCTGGCATCTGCAAGCGCATCCAGATAGTTTTTGGCCGCGCTGTCTGAATCCATTCCTGTATTCGCCATATGATCGTAGCGCAAAAGGAACCGGTCATTTAAATACCGTGGTGACCGCGGGGCATGCTGGATTGCATCGCTGATCCTGGCCATAGCAACCTGATATTCAAGGTCGGCTCCCCTATCATCTTTCTTGTCATGCAAAATATCCCCCATCTCCTGATGTAAAGTGCTGACGAGCTCCCAGTATCCACTATCTGAAGAATCAATTGGTTCAAGTGTCTGTATCAATTGCATCGCCTGTTTGCATTGCGCTATCGCTTCATCGGGTTTCTTGCCTCGACGTAATGTTTCCGCCTGATCGTTCAGCACATAAAGAGATGTAACAATCAGTTCTTTGTTGGTGCGGTCGATCTTCATAAGCTCATTGAGCAGCCTAAGCGCTTCCTGGAAATGCAGCACTGCGTCTTGCGGCTTATCAACAGCAACAAAGGTGCCCAAATCTCGATGAGAATCAGCTAGATCGTTCATCAGGCTCGCGTTACTCCGGTCGATTTGTCGAATCCGTTCGAACCGCGGGATGGCTTGTTGCACAAGTTTTTCCCTGTTGTCGAGGTGCCTGGCTGCGTTGTTTCCTTCGGCCAACAACACAAAGGAGTACGCAAAATCCCGCTGCCATCGTTCATTCTTTGGCTCCCAGTTGACGGCCTCCTGCATAATGTCGTTCAAGCTTTGGTATTGTGCCAGCACCTCTTCCGGATTCCTCCGGTAGAGGTTTACGTTTGCGAGTTGGTTTTCGGCTACGCCCAAGTTACGTTGAGCTTCCGGATCGAAAGGATTCATACGGGCAGTGTTCCTTGCAGTTTCCAGCGCTGCCTGTAGGATCTCTTCCGCATCCTTTTCTTGGCCTTGAGCGTCAAGCACTTCTCCTTCGCCCAGCAGTCCATCCTCGAGGATGTAGCTCCATTGCGCAGTACGTGGCTCCGGCTGCTCCTTTGCGAGTTTGACCGCTTGTTGCATGCTCGCTAGGGCGCTTGCAAGATGATGTTGTTCATAGAGAATCTCTCCGATGCTCTGATACGTGTCCCCTTTATCTCGAAGCAGTTTGTCATGCAATCTGCCGTCCATGTCCGCATGGTCTTGTGTTAGGGCCTTCTGGATGTGGGTTAAGGCTTGCCGATACAAGTCCAAGGAATTCTGAATCTGAAGCTGGTCGGTGGCAACTGCAGCCAACTTGGCTTCGGAATCAGCGAGGTTGTGTAGCCATTCAGGACTGTTCGAATTGCGCTGCACGAGTTGCAGAAAATCGCTCTCTGCCTGCTTGTACTCATCCCCCGCCTCCGTAAGTCTTCCCTGTACATAGTCAAGATCCCCCCGGTTGATGTGCGCCAAGCCTTCAATCTGGATTGCCCTGTCCGAAGTCTCTCCGATCTGTCCCGATTTGAGCAGGCGCAAATAGTCATCGATCTGCTTCTGGACGCTGTTGAGAACTTCAATGCGCCCGATGGGCTTGATGGCGTCCATCAGGTCTTCGCCAATCAGATATGAGGCGAGCTTTTCAGCATTCGCGCGTGCATCCTCCGCTTTGCCCTGTGCCTGCTTCGCGTTTTCCGTCGCCGTTTTTTCCTGACCGATTTCGTGTTTTAGGCTTATGTTCGCAAAATGCACCCTTAATCCCATCACAACAAAGATGGGGGTAGAGACAATCACAAGCGCTGCCGCAACGGCAGCCGTTACCCGGTATTTGCGCGGCACCCTCCACCGCCGTGTTTTGAGAATCGAATTGGCAATTGTGTCGTGGCCAATCTCGTAAAAAAGACTGTCCAGTCGTGGCTCTTCGCGAACAATGCGCTTGTCTACAAGATGTTTCAGGGTGTCTTCGTTGATTTTGTAATTGTGCAGAATTTCATTTTTTTCCAGCATCAGCCGATGTCCGTCGGAGGACAGCAACCCTGTATCGCACAACTCCCTAGCGCGTCCTCGCTGCCTCACTGGGAGCTCGGTCAGCGAGTCGGAATAGAAGCGACGCACCAAGTCTGACATTATGCGTTCGCCACCGAGATCGTCCGCAGTGATAGCTATCGTGGATGAAGTGCTGGTGCGCAGCTTCTGTGGCACAATCACCCGCTCGACGTGCTGGCATAGCAGCTGCAGCTGGAAGGGCTCAATCGTGCCGTGCCGGCCAGCAAGAAAACCAAGCATCATCCGGATCGTATCGTCGGCATAAGTGAATGTCGGCGTATGAAACCTTATGCCGTTTTGCGACTCTCTCAGCGCGGGCTGACGAATAGCGAGCTCCGCATGGCTCCTACTCATCGGTAACAGGCGAAAGCGGTCCTGAAAAAGGGCAGGGAAGTCGGTGCTCAACTCTTCGAGTGATCCGTAGAACTCTTCGCGCAGGCTGAAAATCAGCTTTACCTGTGGAGGTAAATCAGTCAGTCCCTTCTCCCCCTGCTCCAGGCGGCGCCGCACAGAATCTGGAAGATTTCCGGTTGCCAGTGGTCCGATGTCATTGGCAAAATCTTTCTTCCACTCCTGATGGACGGTAGTAAATATTTCCTCAAACTGATCGAAAACCAGAACCGGGCAAAGCAGCTTCTCGCCGCGCCAGAACATTGCCGTCTTGAAAAATTCCCACGGTGTATTTCCAATGCCGGGAGTGTAGTCAAGGTCAGACTCGCGTCCTGCCTCTTCACATGACTGAACTAAGAGTTGCAGGGCACTCATCTTGTCTGTAATGCGCACCCGAATGGGACAGAAGTTGCTGTCGCGGAGTTTAGGGTACACGCCCGCTTTTAGGAGGGACGATTTTCCCAGACCTGAGCTGCCGTATAGTACGAGGAGCCTTGAGCTGACGATCTGTTGTGTGATGGCATTGACTTCATCGTCGCGCCCGGAAAACAGCAGATGATCGGCAGGAGTATCTTCGAACTCATTGGGTCCCGGGTACCGGTATCCATCCGTGCCGCTCATCGTCGTGCCTTTCCAGAACTCGCCGATTTACTGTCAATTGCTCATTGAGCTCATGGCTGCAACACTTCCCATGGATGCTTGACGTGTGTTCCAGTCTTCCAGAATGCTGCGGACTAATTCATTGACTCCGTCGCTCATGGCCGCTATAGAAATTGAATTGAATTTCAACTCATTGAGACGCTCAAGGCGGAAACGGCTCTCGGTATGGACCGGAATCACGAACTTGACGCCATCTCGCATCCTGTTCTGACGCGCTAATGCCAGCCTGATTTCGTCGTAGAACACGCCCTCAGGTCGTGTCATACCTATGGCTTGGACAGGGACAAAATAATTTACTTGCTTTTCGATTACGTGAGCGATCACCCGCTCCCAATTATCACCGCCGCGAAGATTCTGCCTGTCCACCCAAATCGCAACTCCGCCAGCTTTCATCGCCTGCGACAGTCGCTCCACGATCTCTCTGTCTTCGCTTGCGTAGGAGAGGAACGCCATGGGCGCTGTGGCCGGCGGTTCAGGCAGTGTCACCGTTTCTTCACGCGGACCGGCGATTGCCTCATAAGCTTTCCGCAACCTCAATGCAAACTCATTTAAGGATTCCTGCTGAAACTCCATAGTGTTTCCGGCGGAGAAATAAAGCATGGCTTGGTGCTGCTTTGACTGCGCAAAGAATTCAGGAGGTTCAAGTGCCACTGATTTTTCGGTGTGATTCATCAGTCCCAGAGACCGCATGAGCACCCGTAAATACCAGTTCTTAAATCCAAGATCGACAAACAGGCAGCTTGAATCCGGACGGCTGAGGATTCCCGTTATCTGTTCCGGTAGCGGCGGCGACTTGCGAATGACATTTGTCAAGAAATCGATCAAGTCGTTCTCAGTTATCACCAGCGATTCAGGTTTTTCCCGATGTCCGTAAAGATGGTAGATAAGCGGACGCTCGACGCTGAATTCTGAGCTGCGGAACTCCTGTGCTCTTTTGAAGTTGTAGAAGCTTCTGACAGGCGTTTTCTTCTCCAGGGTCATCGCGTTAAAAAGAAAGTCATCCGGAGTAGTGGTAACACAGACCTGGAACGGAAGAGCCGCGATATTGCGATGGAACTCCGTCGTTTCGCTGGCATATTGCTCATAGAAACGCTGGCACTTCTGTTGCAGCATAGCCGAGTTACGGTTGATCTCCTGCCATATCTGGCTCACATGTCGCAAATCATCGGCATTGAGGTCGCTGCGTTGTTCGTCGCTTAATCGCTTGCTGACGTCGTCCGCAAGTCTCCGCGCGAACGCCGTATAGAGGGGAACTTTCTCGCCTACTCCGTCGATCGTGCTGGCATCCGGACCAAGGACAAGAACGCAGTTGCCTCCCAGGATTCGGCTTGCCAGGCTTTCGTATTGCTCCAGATTTTCCATCCGCCCGAACTCCCATGTATCACTGGCTGAAACATCTCTACCAGCGCTAACGCTGCGCGTGTTGTCTAATATAGTGCGGCTCGTCACTTTGCCGTTGCATGAGATGACTGCTGGAGGAGGGCAGTATCTTCAAAGGAATCAGAGTTCTGCAAGGGAAGAGGAATGTTCTGGTTCCGGCAAAATTGTAGCTCTGTTCAGGAGGCCGATGCGAGAAGTTTTTGCATAGTTTTTACGGCAGAGGAGCAGGTCGAAACTAGCGCGCCAACAGACCGGTAATACGCGCCTTGTATCCACGGCTCACAGGGACTTTCTGGCCGTCCTTCATGAGAACGTACGATTCACCTTCCAGCGAATCCGTCCGTATCTCTTTCACGTATTGCAGGTTCACAATAGCCGAGCGGTGCACCCGGATGAATGATTTCGGATCGAGTCTGCTCTCAAAATTGGCCATAGTCTCACGCAGCAGATGATTTTCCCGCTCCGTGCAGATGCGCACATAATTCTCCTCTGCACCGACCCAGCGAATGTCTGAAATGGGCAAGAAAAGTATTCTGCCTCGCGATTTGAAGACGATGCGAGTTGTGTATGGCTCATCTGTACGCCTCGCTGGTTTTACGCCATCGTTGTGCAGCGCCAGTTGTTCGCGGACGCGCTCCATTGCCTGCTGGAGACGCTCACGGGTGAATGGCTTCAGCAGGTAATCGACCGCATTGATCTCAAAGGCGCGCAACGCATACTTATCAAATGCTGTTGTGAAAATAATACGAGGACACGCCACAGCTTTCTTTGAACAAAGCGCGGAGACCACATCAAACCCATCCATTCCGGGCATCTGAATGTCGAGGAGAATCAGGTCAGGATCAGTCATGGTGGCCAGCTCGATCGTTTCCTGCGCCGTGGCCCCTTCGCCGACAATCTCCACATCTGCCTCATCTTCCAGCAGATGGCGCAATTTCTGCCGCGCCAGCACTTCATCGTCAGCGATGATCGTCTGGATGGTCATACGCGTACTCCAGAGTGTTGTCCGTTAGACTTGTTGAGTATTGAAGGGGCAGCATGAGGATTGCCTGCACCTCTCCGTCAGCAAACTCCTTCAGTTCAAAACATTGCGCGCTACCGTAGTGTAGTTCCAGCCGCGACTTTATATTTGCCACACCAACCCGTTCCTTGGTTGCTTCCGCCGCGCTCCGTTGCGCCAGACCTTTGCCGGAATTACGGACACAGATCCTGAGCTGCCCTTCGTGCGTTTGTGCTTCGATGCCAATAAACGCCTCACCAATCGTTCTGGCTACGCCGTGCATATAGGCGTTCTCAACTATTGGCTGCAGGATCATGGTTGGCACCAGCGCATCTAAAGCCTCTGGCTCGATGGCGACATAGTGATGCACAGTCCCACGAAAGCGCGTCTTCTGAATTGACAGGTAGAGCTGTATAAAATCCACTTCATCGGTAAGAAGAATCAGTTGTTGCTCTCCGCGATCGAGCGCGATCCGGAGCATGCTGCTCATCTGTTCGAGTACTTGGTCTGCCGCTTCCATATCGGTCCGCATCAGGCTTGAGACGCTGTTCATTGTGTTGAAGAGAAAGTGAGGATTGAGCTGCATGCGCAACGCGCGCAATTGTGCCTGGGTCAACTGCGTTTCCAGCCGGGCGGCGGCAAACTGCCGCTCACGAAGCCCCTGATAGTACGCAATCGCGCGAAAGAGGCAGAAAGTGAACCAGAAGATGACCAGGTTATTCAGTATTTCCGAATCCAGGTAGTATGCCAGCCTGTGGCCATAGCTCCAGCCTCGCGCTTCCGCTCCAAGCGGAACTTGCGGCTGAAGGGTCAACCAGAGCACCTCTTCCAGCACGCTGACGAAAATGCTGAGCGGAATGACCCGGAGTAAGATCGATTTGGCTGTCGCCGTTTGGATGTATGAACGCAGCGTCCGCCACAGCACCAGCCAGATCACGCCCCAGAGAAAGAAATGAACGCACCACGGAACTACCATCTGCCAGTAAGTAATGTGGTAGCGCCAGGTTCGCATCCCCACATATTCTTGGAGAGCAAAAAGTATCCCCAGCATGATCCATGCGGAAAGAAACACCGCGGGATGCAGAAACAGCGGCCATTCCGATTTTGCCTTATCTTCCGTTCTACTCAGTTTCGATTCTCTCCCTTATCGGTTTCGCCGATATCTAGTCCGGTAGCATACACCTCGTTCAGAGGAAAGTATGCGTAGTTCAACTCGCTGCCGTGAACATAAATATCCTGATGAGGATGCGCGCTCATCCATGCCGTGGCAGCGTGTTCCGCTGTCTTTTGCTGGTCTTCGCTCAATGTTTTGCGCGCCAGCGTCAGGTCAGCTGCCAGAAGCTTTTCTACCGCTTCGCCACCCTGCTTTACGGCAATTATGAACCACTGATACGCGGCTGCTTCATCCTTCGGAATGCTTCTTCCGTCGCGCGCCAAGACCCCAAGCACGATCGACGAGCGATAAGCGCCGCCTGCGGCGCCAGACTCGAGCCAGTGAACTGCTTCGCCGGGTTGCTGGCCTACTTCAGGGTGATTGACTAGCATCAGTCCATACGAGTGCATGCCCGCAACATAGCCAGCTTCGGCGGAGCTACGCAGGTAGTCTGCGGCTTTATTAAAGTCATGCGCGTGTCCCTGCTGCACTGAATACAATGTCCCCATCGAATATTCACCTTCGGGGCTGTGGTGACTCGCAGCACGCTCAAACCATTTTTCGGCTGCAACCTCGTCTTTTTCGATGCCGAGCCCAAGCATGTACGCAATTCCAAGATAGTCTTCAGCGCGCGGATATTGCTTGTTTGCCAGCTCTTTAAGCAGCACATAGCCCATGTGCGGATCGTGCACGATTCCGGTGCCACGGAAATACATGACGGCGATATTCAATTTTCCCTCATACGAACCCGAGGCAGCCGCGCGCTCGAACCATTTCGCCGCCTGCGCATCGTCCTTTGGAACCCCAAGCCCGGTCAGATAAAAGTAGCCAAGCTGTACCTGCGCGGGAGGAAATCCCTGGTCTGCCGCCTTGTGATACCAGTACGCCGCCTGCTGAACGTCGCGGGCGACGCCGCGTCCCATCATGTAATTTCCGGCAAGCTTAAGCTCGTCCTTCAATTGCCCATTCGCAAGATTGGCTTCGCGATTTGCGTCGCGTGTGTCTATTGGAGCAGGAAACAGAGTATTGGTTTGCGCTATTGAGGGTTCGATTGAGAGGCAGCCAAGTATGGTAAGCGAGCAAATACTCGCACGAAGAATACTGCTGTTTCCGATCATGAGAGCCTCCTCGGCTGGCTGTCATAGACAGGCAACTGGAAATATCGTCACCCATCTGGAAGCCGGCTTTTGTGGCACTCACCCCTGATCCATGAAGCGCGGCCATAACCGTCGGGCCGCTTGTCCCTCCTGTGTCCCATCCATCACAAATCTCAGCTCAGATCATCTTCTTTTGGACGGGATCAACTGTTTACAAATAAGATAACTCCGCTTTTCAAAAATAGCTTATCAGTTCATCACCGAATCGCTGCCGTTCGTCACAGTTCCAGCGCCATCCGCGACTTCATTGATGCGTCTGGTTCTGACAGATGCAAAATGTGACGCGAGGCAGGATGCTTTCAGCGGAATGCCGGAAAGTTTGCAACACAGATTCCCCAGGCCGGCAGAAATGCCGGCCTTTTCTTTACCAACTTAAAATAAGTTGTTCTTCAATTTCCGGAAGTAGTTATGCCAGTCTGTATCTACGAGAGAGACATAAAAGCACAACTCTCAACTGGGGTGATCCTAGTTAGGCCGTCCCAGCCATGAATACTGCCACGCCACCGAAACAGTCTTGTAGTCTCCTCCGAAACGAACATACGTGCCGCCACTGTAGCTAAACTTAATGGATTGGTGCTTGCTGATGGGAACAGCAGCCGTCGCTCCTAGAGGTGAATTGGCCTGCAGCGTCGTCGGTGTAGGTTTGCCGTTTAAGCTCGTCTCTCCCCCATACCAATAATTAACGTCAATTGATGTCCAGAATCGCGGCTTTATGTCGTAGCTCAAGTGCACTTCCGTAGCGCCCATTGGTTGTTCAGTTTGTCGATTTGGGCCATTGGATCCCGGGGCATTGGAGTAGAAATTATCATTCGCCGTAAAGAACCAGACAGCGCAATAAGCGTCGAAGATCCAATGGTTCCAACGTCGGGAAAGCCCTACTTCAGGCTTGAATGACCAGCGGTTCTCGCCAATGTTGATAAGTCGCGCCCGGTCATATTGACCTGTTGGTGTCGATACAGTCAGGCTTGTGCCGATTAGGGTTTTCTGCTACCACTTCCTGAACTCAGTGGCTGTCATCGCTGGGGCGCCATGTAGATTGATAGATAACCGAAAGCCTGTTGGCGCGAGCCCCGAGCGATAGACCTTCAATTCTGTTCCTGACACATCAGCCTGGAAATGTCCTACAGCGTAAGGGAGAAAAGCATTGAGGTTGGCGGACCGCCCGAAAAAGTCGAACGTGTGAAAGCAGCTCACACTCTCGGCTCCGATTCGACCCTTAGAGTTTGAGATCGGAAGCGTTTGATCGAATACGACGTTTCCGTCCTGAAGTGAGTAAGTAAACGTGACCGCGTTTGTGTGGATAGGCACAATGACATAGGCTCGCGGGCTCAATCCTTGCCCTCTGCACAAATGCCATGTGGCACACAGGCTAATCAGCAGCATTGCACGTCGGAACTTTGCAGACACAAGAATTGCCAGGAGCATGAGTACACATATCTTGTCACAGATATGTGACTCTTCGCAGCCTATGGAGCCAGTTCCGGACCTGTAGCGCTGATGATCTGCACCGGTCCCAGCAGCCCTGACGGCAGTAGCGGCGAGTTTGCTCTGTAGGGCTTCACATCGGCGAATGTGTACTTCGTCGCGCCTGGCTGTTGGTCTCCGATCAGGCGGTTGACCCAGGCATTCACAACCTCGATTTTCACCTCGTTCGCGCCTGGTTTGAGTGCGCCCGTTGCGTCGACACGATAGGGATCATGCCAGACGGTTCCGAGTGGCTTGCCGTTCACGATGACTACCGCAAGGTTCTTCACATCACCGAGATCAATCCAGAGCTTCGTGCCCGGCTTGAACCAATTGGCTGGAGCCTGAATTGTCTTGGTGTAAGTGCCGATACCAGAGAAGTACTTCACGCCTTCATCTGTGCTGTCGTTCCATGAGATCAGCTTGTCGAAAGTGGCAGAAACAGGTGCGCCGCGACCAGGCTGAAAGCTTACCGTCCATGGGCCGTCTACTGTGGTCAACTGTGTTTCTACCGGATCAGCTACAGTGTGAGAGTCGGATTTCGACGGCTTGCGGAAGACGACAAAGACCGTGCCCCAGGGCTCGAAGTGCAGCGGCACGGTGGTGCGGCCATCGGCGATTTTGTAGGAGACAGGTTCGGACTGCCCGGTCTCTGCGTACCACAATTCGGGAGCCTTGCCGGTGATGCGGAAAGTCGCATCCACAGTCTGGCTGCGATCGCCGCGGTTATCGAGGAAATAGATGTCCGCATTGGAAAGCGTGCGGTGAACGAACTCGACCCGCGTGTCGCTTTCCGGTTTTGTGTAATCCAAGTCGGGCGCGACGTTCATCGCCTTCAGCGCGGCTTCGGCGTCCTGCCCGGCATAGACCTTGCCTTTGCCGACGGTGTGCACGCCGCTTCCATCGCCAAAGAGTTCGTCATTCAGCTTTTTGAATTCAGCTTCATTGTCCGCGAGGCTGGGATCAGTAGT
This sequence comes from Alloacidobacterium sp., assembly GCF_035631355.1. Lineage (NCBI taxonomy): Bacteria > Pseudomonadati > Acidobacteriota > Terriglobia > Terriglobales > Acidobacteriaceae > Alloacidobacterium > Alloacidobacterium sp. The sequence goes on along the minus strand of NZ_DASQIX010000006.1, from coordinate 22,532 downwards.
TGGCTTCTCGCCAGCGACGACTGCGCCTTGCTCTACTAATTTGTAAATTGCGCGCAGCACCGGTAGCGACATGTGCTTGCTGTAAGGATCGAGCGCAAGCAGCTTGTAATTCATGCCGCTCTTTGTCGTGATCCGCCCGTCGGTCACATTCAGTTCGTGGATCAGGCCATCGGCGTTGATATAGTCGAAGCCATAGCCCGCGGGCATGTCCGGACCTTTATGTTCGAAGATGGCCGTCAGGTTGGAATCTTCACCGTAGAAATAGATCACATCCGCGGCGAAGTGTCCCTGCTGCAGAAGATAGGAACTGCGCGCAAGGTAGTTGACCCAGGGGCCGGCCTGCTCGGCCCAGGTTTCATTTCGATTGAACCACTGCCCGAATGGCCCAAGCGTCAGTCCCGGCTTTTTGTCCACCAGCGGCTGGTGTGCTGATTCGTGAATAACGAAGCGGTTGATGCCGTTCAGCAATTCCTGGTCGGCGGTTGGCTTCAGCGTTGACGGAGACCATGCCCACGGCGCAGCAGCAGCAGTCATCGACTCAGCTGCGACCAGGTTCTGGCCGTAAATGTGCGCTACAGATGCGGATTCGCGATCGTCAGCGTTGTAGCCGTTCTGCTCCTTGTTTACGCCAGGAGTCTGTGTCCACATGGCGCTCATGGGAATGTCATCGAGCTTCTTGACTTCCATGCCGTCGGCGACAAACGCGCGTCCGGATTCATGCGACTCACCATAGTGACCGATGCCGCGCTCCTTCAATGAAGCTTCCACCTGACCGTAGTGCTCATCGGCAATCAGGTCAGAGATAGTCTTGCGCAAGTCCCACAGGAACCGGTCGCTTGCCTCGGAGCTTTCGACGATATGACCTGCAAGCACCGGCAGCCATGGCATCGGGTCGTAGCCGCGCCGCTTCTTGAACTGGGCGAGCATGTCATCGGTCCAGTTTTGCGAGCCGGCTTCCCAACTGTCGGTAATCACATAGCGGATGCCGCGTTTGCCCATCATGTCCGCGCCGACAGTGTCCTTATAGCTGTCCAGGTAGTGGTCCATGTAGTTCTTCACATAGACGTGGTTCAGCTTGTCGACTTCAAGGCCGGTAGCTTCTTTTGTCGCCGGATGGTTCGTGATGCCGAGCAGGGAATAGCCGAAGCGCTGCACCACCCAATCTCCCGGAGGCGGGGTCCAGTTGAGTGTTCCGTCAGGGGACATTTTTGAAGTTAGGTCAATGACGTCGGACTTCGGAATCGCTTCGCCGGGGCCGACGGGTGGCGTGGCAAACTCATAGAGGTCGGGAACGGGCGTGAATGCCGCCTTGTCCTCGAAGTGGTTTACTCGTGCGCCTGGATGCAGCACCAGTTCGGAAATTTCGTAGTCGGTCGGCGCAGGCGGAAGGTTAAATCCGAAAGACTTGGGATCGAGACCCGCGGCCCACGCTGGCGGCGGCGGAGGAGGCACGCGATTGAACACAACCCGGAAATATTTGGCAGTGACAGCAGGGAATGAAACCGTGTGCTCGGGTGAGCCGTCATCAGGCAGCTTGACGATAGTGCGGAAGTTCTGCCCGTCATCACTGGCTTCGAGCGATTTTTCCGGATCGGCGATGCCGCTGATCAGGGCCTGGATTCTGCCTATGCCTTTGGTCGCGATGGTGATCGAGCGGATGGTCTGCGCCTCGGGAAATTCGTACTGGATCCATGCGCTCTGGCCTGCCGGTGGAATTGGCAACTTGGTCGCATTTTCAAGGTCACCATCGCTCAACATTGCTGTATCTGGCGAGCCGGAGCTTGCCGTAATTTTTGCGTGCAGATCTTCTACTGATACATCGCTGGATGGCTTGCGGTAGGCAACCACAGCCGCATCCGCATAGTACTGGGGAGCTTTCCGAGAGTTCTCAGACGAAGCAAGCTCATCGCGGATGCCTATATTTTGAAATGCTCCGGTATTCGACGGCGGGTGCGCCAGCTTGCCGCTGAACGGCTTGCCGCCTTCCACAAGCGTCTCGCTCCAGACATACTTCTTCATGCCCTGTGATGGAGGAACCCAGGGGCCGCCGGTCTCGCTCCAGCCGGGCGAGCCGGCAATGGCCTCTTCCATGTGCAACTGGTCGGCCAGCGTCGTGGCATATTTGAAGGCGTCTTTCCACTCGGGCGTCATGTAGGCGAGACGCTTCTGCACCACCTGGGGTGTGCTCAAGGCCGCATCAAAATTCTGGAAGCCGGCGATGCCGACGCGGTGCATCCATTCGAGATCGAGCTTGATGCCCTCCTCGGTGATGTTGCCGTTCATCCAGTGCCACCAGACTCGCGGACGGGCGCTCTGCGGCGGATTTTCGAATCCATTCATCAAAGGATCTGCCGTCTTTTGGGTATCTGCTGTTTGCTGGCCGAAAGCAGAAGCTCCGCTGAAGATCAGCAGCGCCGCTCCTGTTGACGCCAGCGCTGTTTTGAGAGCGGCCTTCGCGATTTTTGATTGGTGCATTTTTGCGTTCCTCGTTACATTTGGTGGGCGCGGCATTTGCATTCTCCGCGCTTTTGAATTCACGTCCGCCCAGAGAGATGGCAAGACATTTCTCGAGGCTGCGACATAGATTGTTCCCGGCGCTGAGGATAATAGCAGTGGGAACAGGTATTATGCAAAGAAAAGAATTTCATATTGAAACTGCCATTGTGCTGATGATTTAACCGTCGCATTAGAATGATGTGGCCTGTGCAGGCGGCACGGCCCGTAAGAATGTGGACTGGATTTGTCAGGTCAAATTGGGCGTAAATAGTCCAATTTGCTTAAGAAGTGCAGGGCCCATAGAGATAAATCCAAGTTCCTCTATAGAAATTATTTCAATTAAACAGCTAACAAATCGTTGACGGAGGCAGGGCACTCGAAACTATGAATCGACGCACATTTCTCACCTCATCTGTTCAGGCGGGCCTGGCCGCAGGACTTGCGGGCAATGCCGGAGCGCAAAGCACTGGTCACAAGGCAGAACCAGCCTTCAGCAGAGAAGGCCAGCCCGCTGCGCTTATCGGCGAAGCAGCGATGGCCGGGTACTTCAGCGAGCAGCGTCTGCATGAAGCGCTGGGAACGGCGCAGTTGCAGAAGCCAACAGATGTGCAGGTGGTGGCCTTTAATTTTCCCAGTTGGCACCCTTCACCATTTATGGAAGCGCGCTTTGGCAAAGGCTGGACGGAGTTCGACACGCTGCGGAACGCGCGCTCGCTTTTCCCGGGCCACACCATGCCGCACTATCCACTGTGGGGTTACTATGGCGAGTCCGATCCGGAATGGGCGGCGAAGGAAATTGACATGGCCGCAACATACGGCCTGGATGCGTGGATGATTGACTGGTATTGGCATAACGGCACACAGTTCTATGAGGAGCAACTGGAACAAGGGTTTTTGAAAGCCCCGAACCGCGCGAAGCTGAAGTTTGCCGTGATGTGGGCCAACCACGACTGGAAGAATGTGTATCCGGCGCGCTCGCCCGACCAGGCGGCGATTATGCTTCCGCAGACGCACTCGTTGGCCGATTGCGAAAATGTGGTGAACTATTGCGCGGAGCACTATTTCAGCCAGCCGAATTATCTGCACATTGGCGGCGCTCCTGTCTTCGCAATTTTTGACGCAGGCAAGCTGGTGGAGCAGTTTGGAGTGGATGGCTCACGCAAGGCGCTCCATCTGATGCGTGAACGCGCGCAGAAGCTCGGCTTCCCTGGGTTGCATCTGCAGATTTGCAACGGCTACGCCGGTCAGGACAGGCAGCTCAAAGAATTCGGCTTCGACAGCGCGACTATGTATGGCACTTTCGGCTGGACCTATGGCTCGAAGCCTCCTGCCTCGCGAATTCCATATGGAGTTGGCGCTTCCGAAGCAGTTGCCGCATGGAAGTCGAAGCGCGACACCGTGAACGTCCCATTCTTTCCCGCGTGCTCGGTGGGCTGGGACGACAGCCCCCGTTTTGAAGAATTTGCCAGCATCGCAATCAATCGGTCACCTGATCAGTTTGAGCGATTGGTACGGGCCGCGCGTCATTTCGTAGCTTCAGACAGTCCTGAAAAATACATTTATATCGCCGCATGGAACGAGTGGACAGAGGACCACGTCCTGCTGCCCGACAGCTACTGGGGGTACAGCTATCTGGAGGCTTTGCGCCGAGCGGTAAAAGATTGAGAGCTATCGGCGCAATTCAAAATGATAAGTTCCTTGAGGAACAACACAGCCAGGTCCATTCACGCCTTGAACCAGATGTAGGTTCTTTTCATCTTCGAGAGCGTGGCCATTGACTGTGATTGACTTGCTATAGCCTGCCGGAAGAATAATCGTCGCCGTAGCAGGAACGCTGATGTCCATCCGCAACGTGTCGCCACTGCGTGACCAGCCGCTCTCAATCTTTCCCAGCACTGACTGGAAGGTTGCCGACACGCTCTTCACGTCACCTACGATGGCCGGGTGAATCAGAATGCGCGAGTCCTGATCGCGGGTGAGGTCGAAGTCAATGCCGGCCAGCCCGCGGTAAAACCACTCTTCGGCGTGGCCAAGCATGAAATGGTTCTGCGAGGATTCAGGATTGGCGTCCCACGCTTCTGTCAAAGTGGTTGCGCCATGAGCGAGCTGATAGCCATAGCTCGGCTTGTCGGTGCGCATGAGCATGTAGTAGAGCACATCGGAGCGTCCGCCATCGGTGAGGGCGCGGACAACATAGTGAAAGCCGATGTCGCCGGCGGTTACATGATTATTGTGGCTGCGGATGTCTGCAACCAGATTTGTTAATACGGCTTTGCGATGCTCTTCAGGTACCAAACCAATGACCAGCGGCATGGCGTTTGCTGTCTGGCTGCCTTTGTCGTATCGGTTTGTTTCCGAATGGAAGAAATGTGCATTGAATGCGATCTTTACTTCGCCAGCTTCGCTTGCGTATTTTGCGGCATCGTCTGCGTGACCGAGCAGGATCGCGATGCGCGACATTGTGGTGAGTGACTGATAGTAGATTGCAGTTGCGGTCAGTCCGGTGCTGGTGAGCTGCGACACTCCCGGCGCGCCGGGGCCAATGTCGTACCAGTCTCCGAGGCCATACGTCAGTAGATGGCCCTGTGCGCGGCTCTTTAGATAAGCGAGGTAGCGGGCCATCGAATCATAGTGGCTGCGCAAAAGATTAATGTCGCCATAAAACTGGTATGCGGTCCAGGGACTCAGGATGACAGCGGTGCCCCATTCGGGGGAATCGCGAAAACCGTTCTCGAAGACGGTAAACTCAGGCGCGATGTCGGGCACGAGGCCGTTGGCAAGCTGCGCGTCTTCCATGTCGTCAGCCATTTTTGCGTAGAGCGCCGACAGATCGTAGTTGTACATCAGCGACGTGCCCGCAAGATGGGTCTGTTCCAGCCAGCCAAGCTTCTCGCGGTGCGGGCAATCAGTCAGAACGCTGACCATATTGCTTAACATCGCGCGGTTGATCAGTGTGTGAATGCGGTTCAGCAACTCATTGGAAGAAGTAAAGTGACCATCGATTTCGGCTGCATCGTGGAGAAAACGCCCGTCGAGATGATGGATGACTGGAAGGGGCGCGCCCGCCTCTTCCACCTGTACATAACGGAAGCCGTAATAGCTGAAACGCGGATGCCATCTCTCGACACTTCCCCCTTTCAGCACATAAGTGAAAGAGTTCTGCGAGTTAGGATGCCCATTCGCGCTGCGCTGCGTGACAAAACCGTTCGCATCCAGCAACTCGCCGGCTATCAGCTTTAGCGATGAGCCATGAGGGCCTGACACTTCAATCTCAGGCCAACCGGCGAAGTTTTGCCCCAAGTCGTAAACCGCGATGCCTGACTTTGGATGCGTCACCTTGACCGGCTCATAGCGGTCGAAAGCTTTGATGGGAGGAATGGTTTCAGGCACGAGCTTTCCGCCCGGCCCATTGACCACGGCTGCGGAAGACCAGTTGCGGTCATTGAATCCGGGCGCATCCCAGCCTGGCTGTTCAAGCCTCGCGTCGTAATCCTCGCCGCCATAAGTGGAGCTGAAAGTGATCGGGCCGGGAGTAGTTTTCCAGGAGCCGTCGCTGATGATGGTTTGTTCGCTGCCGTCGGAAAAACGCAGATGCAGTTGCGCGATGAGCTGGGCTGCTCAAAGGATCCCTGAAACTTTGTATACCGTCCCGGGGTTTTCACCACGTTGTACATGCCGTTGCCCAGCATCACGCCGATGGCGTTCTCGCCGGGCCTCAGCAGAGAAGTCACATCATAGGTGTCGTAATAGATTCGTTTGCGGTAGTCGCTCCATGCCGGCGTTAGTACGGCCTCGGTTACGCTGCGTCCATTGATATGCGCCTCAAACTGCCCCAGGCCCGAGATGTAGAGAGTCGCACTGGCGATTTTGCCGTTCACCGTAAAACTGTGCCGGAAGACAGGCAGGGACTGAGGCTCGCTTGCCGGTTGGCGTTTGCCGGAGTCAGGTTCAGCCGCAATCCAGCGCGCCTGCCACTGCAGCGGAGCGGCACTTTGGCTTGTCTGCGCATTTGCAAGAAGGATGCCCATGAACACGCACAACGCGCCTGCGAAATACCGACCCGGGAATGCTCTCACCTTTTGCAATCTCTCCAATCTGGGAGGGGTGTGATTTGTATCTTCTAAAATTCAAATAGGAAACAAATCTTGTTTTGGTATTAAGAGAAAGTTCGCCTGAACCCGCAACTGTTCACTGCAAATAGCATTTTCAGGCGCTTATTGCCTGCGTCCAAATGCCTCTTTAAATTGTCTTTTATCACTTTTATAAACCCCTATTGAAAACTATTTTTTCCTTGACATCTACAAGTTGCCGCCTGTAGCGTCTCGCACAAATTAGGGAGCAGTCTGCGACGGGCACCTAAAAAGGCTGAATTTCAAGCCTGGGCGTTCCCTTTGATCGCTGACACGCAGAGATTTGCACCGCAGCAGCTCCCCAAAAATCACGAAGCTCAACTTTTTTGAGGAGGGCGCAGATGACTACACAAAGACCAGGTTTTCTATCGCGGTCCACGATCTCCAGCACGGCGACTGACAACGCAAGCGCCGCGCTTCCAAACATAGACATTACAGGCAAGAACTTCAGGAGGCTTTGAGATGTTCAGGAAAAGCTTAATTACACTCTTAGTTCTGTTGCTGATGGTTCCAGCCCTCAGAGTGTTAGGACAAGCAGGCGCAACCGGCACGATTCTGGGAACGATCACTGACAGCACTGGCGCGGTGCTTCCCAACGTCAAAGTGACAGTAACCAATACGGCGACCAACGTTAAGTACAACACAGTAAGCAGTTCAACGGGTGACTATACCGCACCGTCTCTGAATCCCGGAAGCTATACCGTCTCAGCCAGTGCTAACGGTTTTCAGACCTCGGTTACCCAAAGCTTTGTTCTTGCTGTTGATCAGAAGGTGCGCATTGATATGTCTCTGAAACCGGGCGCGGTAACTGAAACAGTTGAATTGACCGCGCAGGCAGTGCAATTGGACACCGACAGCGCTGCTCTTTCTCAGGAGATGAGCGGGCAGCAGGTGGCGGCCCTTCCTTTGAACGGGCGCAACTTTATGCAGTTGGTCCTGGTCGGAGCGGGTGCAGTGACAGTAGGTGGCGAGCAAGGGACCATGCGCCAGGGACAAGGCAACGCCGTTAGCATCAATGGCGGCCGTCCTGAAGGGAACAACTATACGCTGGACGGACTGGTGAATACCGATCAAGCGTTGGTGACGCCAGCCGTAATCCTTTCACAGGATGCCATTGGCGAATTCAAGGTACAGAGCGGTATCTATCCCGCCGAGAACGGTTTTGGCGCAAGCCAGATCAATCTCGTGAGCAGGGGTGGGACGAATGCGCTGCATGGTGCGATCTTCGAGTCTTTGCGCAACAATGCTGTCGATGCAAAGCCATTTCCCACCTATAACGATTTTGTTGCCGGCGTCCCGACCGCAAACCCAGTCCTGCAATTGAACCAGTTCGGATTTGTGGCTGACGGACCAGTTTATATTCCGAAGCTTTACGACGGCCGCAACAAGACCTTCTGGATGGCCAACTATGAAGGCTGGCGCATGAATAATGGCGCGAGGTTGGTAGAAGCTGTGCCAACGCCGGCTGAATTGTCGGGTGATTTTTCCGCGACGACGTATCCGGCGGTAAACGGTCTACCGGGTGGTCCATTACCTGCATATGGAACACCAGAATGCACGGCTGTATTGGCCGCCGGATACGATTGCTTGCCGATCGACCCGGCCACCGGTTTGAATGACTGGGGTACACAGGTTCCCGCCGCCGCTCAGATTTCCCGAATTGGGTTGGCAGGTGTCAAACATGGTTTTTGGGGAACGCCAACGGTGAACGGTACGCCTGAGGGTGTCAACAATTTCTTCCAGAACATTCCTGGCCCATTGAACAGCAATCAGCAAACCTACCGTGGCGATCAGAATCTGGGCAAATTCGGTTCTGTGTTCGGGCGCTACACCCACTCTGTCTATGTGAACCACACGAACTACAACTCCGGCTCGGCTGTCTATGGACTTGAGGAGTATGACCAGACATCGAATAGTTGGGCGATATCACACACCATCAATTTCGGCCCTCACATCGTAAACAACTTTCGCTTTGGCCGTCTTCACGCTATAGCGCCACAGGGTTCGGCACCACCGCCATCTTCGTTCGCAGGTGAACTTGCCTTGACCGGCGTCTTCACAAAGTTCACGCGCCTGCAGGAGACCTGGCCAAATATAGGCTTCGGAAGCGGCGGATTTGTAAGTGGCGGCGGCCCGGTCAACTCGTATAGCGGGTCGGACAACCCGAATTGGGAGTTTGCTGACGGATTCACGTGGATACACGGGAGTCACACCATCGGGCTGGGCATCGATTATCGCCGCTGGCACCTGATTCGTAACCTGGACGACGATTTTTACGGAGACTGGACATTCGATGGTCATTCTGCCCCAATCAATTTCGTCACTTGCCCCAATCCTTCGTCAGCATTAAACAATAACCATCCGCTGTGCGGCACTGGCAATGCAGTGGCCGATATGCTGACAGGTTATTACAACGGTGTAGGCGGATTTGTACCCGGTCCGTTGAGCCCGACAGACCAGGCGGGCAACCCGCAGGACCATGTTTTCAGTTATCTAGGGCCGTACGCGGAAGACGACTGGAAGGTGACTCCGAAATTGTCGATCAATTATGGCTTACGTTGGGATTTTCGTGCGGCGGCCTATGAGGCATCGAACCATTTCTTCTGGCTCGATACCAGCAATCCACAAGGCGGCCTTTGCTATGCCGATCCACAGTTGACCACCAACGGCGTGGCTCCGGGCGTTGGCATTAACGGAGGTCCCATTCTCCGCTATTGCGGCAAAGTGCCCCATCCCGGTCCCAAAACGCCCTTTGCTCCAAGGTTCGGTGTGAACTACCGCGTCAACGACAAAACTGTTCTTCGTGGTGGCTACGGCATCTTCTTCGACTCGTTTGAAGGGCGCGAGATTGACGACTCTGCCGACATATATCCCTATAGCATCCGCAACAGCCTAAGCCCGACAACCGTTGCAGGTGTTCCTAAGTCAAGCAATAACCTCTTTCCTACTTACACGACGCTCGGACCGTTCCCCGAAACTTCGTTGTCATTCATCGCGGTGATCGAGTCGGAGAATCCTCTTGATCCTTATGTGCAGTCCTGGACATTGTCTGTGCAGCGGGCGCTTGCCCAGGACACCACCCTCGAGGTGAACTACATCGGTACGAAGTCGACTCATCTCCTGGACCGGCGCAACATCTCCCAACCGCTTCAGGTGCCGGCAGCGAGCCAGGCATTCTGCCAGGCCACAGACCCGGTCACGGGCGCTTACCTCAATCTCGATAAAGCTCCTTGCACCGTAGTGAGCCGTCTGCCGTATCCGAACTTCAACGGGTTCTATATCGACAGTGACTTCCATGGCTATGCCAACTACAACGCGATGAACATCAAGTTTGAGCGTCGCATACAGAACCTGCAAGCTACCGCCATCTACACCTGGGCAAAAAGCATGGACGACAAGTCAGCTGCAGCGGGCGTCGGTGCTACGGGCGCCGGCTTTCAAGGATTCGAATACAACCATAACCCGAACTTGGATTATGGCCCTTCGGATTTCTCGGTCAACCAGCGTTTCGTGGCCAGCTATGTGTACCAACTGCCCTTCGGCCGTGGCCAGAAGTTTGCGAATCAAATCAACCGTGCGGCAGACCTGGCAATTGGCGGCTGGCAGCTCAGCGGCATCGTCACTTTCCAAAGTGGCTTTCCATTTACAGTTACGGCGAATGACATCCAGGGGATTAACGACAGCCAGTTCATGCATGCGAACGTAGTCCACGGGTGCGATATTCATGGCAATCTCAGCGGGAAGTTTGCGCGTATCAATCCGGCCTGCTTTACCCAGCCCGCGCTCGGCACATTTGGAAGCGTTGCTCGCAGCACCCTGCGCCAGCCTGGTATCAACAACTTTGATACGACTATAGGTAAGCAGTTCAGCATCAGCGAGCGTGTCAAATTCCTCTTCAAAATGGATACCTTCAATACTTTCAACCATCACCAATATGGAGGAGACGTTGGCGGCTTGATTGTTGCCGGATCGGGAGGAAATGCTGCCATTTCAAATGGCGTAGGGTCCTCCAGCTTTGGCCAGATCACCCAAGCATCGTCGCCGCGAGACCTGCAGTTCAGCGGCAGGATCACCTTCTAACGGCGCTTCTGATGTGTTGTCTTGTCCACCATGCCTTATTGGCATGGTGGACAATCTATTTATGGAGCTACACTTCACAAATATGAAGCAAAGACTCCGGCATCCGGCGCTCAGGGCTTGGTGTGTTTTGATCGCCATTGTGGCGACAGCAGCGCTGGCGCAAGTGGACGATTCAGCCGAGAAATACGCTGACGCTGGCCAGCGTGCGTTGGCGGCGGGGCAATACACAGAAGCACAATCCAATTTTGAGCAACTGGCTAAACTCCATCCGGAGGTCGCCGAAGTCCACGCCACGCTGGCGGTGATCGACTTTAAGCTGCGCCTCTATGAAGAAGCGATACACGAGATTCGCACAGCGCAAAAACTGAAGCCAGGTCTGCCCCGGCTGGACAGCCTGCTTGGCATGTCGCTGTCAGAGTTGGGACGCTTCAATGACGCGCTGCCCGGTCTGGAAAAGGGCTTCAGGCAATCGGATGACCCGGAAATCAAGCGCATGTGTGGGCTACAGCTTATGCGCGCCTACACAGGACTGCAGCGTGACGATGAGGCGGTCAAGGTTGCGCTGGAACTGAACAGGCTTTATGCGAATGATGCTGAAGTCCTGTATTACACCAGCAAGGTATACGGCAACTACGCCTTCCTCACGGTCCGCAAGCTTGCGCAGGACGCGCCCAACTCTGTCTGGCGACATTTGGCAGCAGCCGAGGCGTTTGAGAGTCAGGGATCGTATAACGATGCAATCGGCGAATATCGCGCTGTGCTGGCTACGGATCCGGGACGCGTAGGCATCCACTACAAGATAGGCCGCACTCTGCTTGCCGAGTCTCATCAGACAGGCGCGCAGGCCAACGCCGACGAGGCAATGAAAGAGTTCCAGCAGGAATTGGAGCTGGATCCAGGAAACGGCAACGCTGCGTATGAGATTGCCGAGATGTATCGCAGGGCGGGAAATCTGGACCAGGCCGATCAGTTCTTCGAGCGCGCTCTGCGAAACTATCCGGATTTCGAAGAAGCGCATCTCGGGCTGGCCGCGTCGCTGATGGCCCAGCAAAAACCTGAACAAGCCCTGCCGCATCTTAAGGCAGCCATTGCTCTCAATAAGAACGATGAAGTGTCATGGTATCGGCTTGCGGAAGTTGACCGGGCACTCGGCAACAAGAGCGATCAGCAGGCGGCATTGGCGGAGTTCCGCAAGCTGCACCAAGAGGCGGTCGACCAGAATGCGAACAAGCTGCCTACATCTGATAGCGACGTGACGAAGCAGGAACTCGCGCCGGATGCGAAGGAGTAATCAGCAGACCTTGTAATAACCGATGCCGAGCATGCTGGCCAGTTTCTCAAGCGTGTACGCCACATGACCTATGCCGACAGCGCAGTGATGGGCAGGACCTTGCGCATTCCAGCTTTCTATGAATCCGCGCGCCCCGATGGGAAAGCGATAGCGGCTGTTGGTGTTGCCTATCTGAAGAATCGGCCCGGGCACGCTCTCACCCTCGGCAACCAGAAGCTTGAACTTTGATTTGGTGTCTTCAACGACGGAGAGCAAGGTAACCGGGCCATAGCAGACTGACATCTCGACAGAAAGCCCACGCCCCACTTTGCCGTGATAGACCTGCAAGGGCCGCACCTTCGTTCTGCCTTCAGCAATGGCGATATGGCCGGGACCGTCATGGCCGAGGAGCACAAGGTCATCGGCAAAGTCAATGGCATAGTACTCGGTGAACGATCCGCCCGCGCCCAGACTGTCCATAATTTTCATGGCGATTGCATTCTTCACTTCATATTCGCCGGCCACTGGAATGTGGCGGCCTGTAAGCAGGGAAGTGCCTAGGATGATGGAGCTCATAGTGTCCTCATTCGCTGGGACGCCCGACCCTTTGTAGTAGTAGGCCAATGAGTGAAGGTCGTAGATATCGACAAACCGATCCAGCGCAACAGATGTGCGCGCAGCGCGCGCCAGCTCTTCCGCAGGGCAATCAGGCTGAATGTCGAAGACTGAGTTGAAGTCCGCAACGCGCTGAGAAATTTCCGCTTCCGAAACCTGAGAACGCAGCGCGCTCAACTCATCTACTTCAACAATCTCGATGTGCGTGCCGAATGTAATGCAGATTTGCGTAACATCCGTCATGATGTCGAGCATGCCGTTGTAATAATGACCGAGCAGGCCGAGGCGGTTCTCGCTTAGGTCCTTCTTCACTCGCGCGACCCTGGCCCAGTCCTCTATTTCTTTCCATGTGTGCTCTTCGTTGAGAACTCCGGTTACCTGATGGAAAGGAATCACCGCCCGCATCAGCACATTCGCGATTTCCGGGACAGGGCAGGCGGAGCAATAGGCGAGCCAGTGTTCTGTCATTGCAGTGCGGTTCGGAAGCTGATTGAAGGCGGCATAGTCAATGGCCGCCTGCGGCTGGAGATTCAGAACCACAACCGGAACGCCCGCGCGCTGTACCAACGGCAAGACGGTGCTCGACAACGCATAAGTCGTTACATAAAGAAACAGAATATCGATGTCTGCGCGGCGGAAAGCATGCCCCGCTTCGCGAGCGCGCGGCGCGGTGTCAATCAGTCCGCGATTGTGCAGTTCTGCGCCGGTGGTCTTCTCCAGATGGACCGCGACGGATTCAACGTAGCCTTCAAGCGTTGGTTTAAGGTTAGCGAATTGCTCCCAGTAGGCTTCGAGGCCTATCCCACAGAGGCCAATTCGCAATGTCTGTTGCGATGACATGGTTTCGCTTTCGCTTATTTCAGGTAGAAAACTTCGCGCATCATGGGAAAGCGCTCGCCCGGACGCAATCCCTCAATGGGCGCGAAGTAGGCTGACATGGCTTGCTGCCAGCGTGTGTTCACGGGGTCGCGTTCAATCTCGGCCCAAGCCTCTTCAAAGTTTTCTACATGCAGATAAAGAAACAAAAGCTCATCGCGGCGAAAGATGGAGTATTCCGAAATGCCCACGCGCTTCAGCAGGGCAAGCATCTCCGGCCATACTGCGGCGTGGGCCTTGTCGTAGTCCTCTCCTGTGCCCGGCTTCAATCTGAGACAGAACGCGACTCGTTGCATAACGGCTCCTCCTTGCCTACTTCCAGGTTGCGACCGTGACGGCAAACGGCGCGAGGGTCAGAGCTGTTCCGGATGCTTGCGAAATGCGGGCTGCGCCTTCACCACTGGCTTCGTCCACGGTGGCAAGTTTCGCGTTGCTGGCTTCCTGTGGCAATGTGATATTGATGGAGCGATTGCGCTTGTTCACGATCAGGAGCTTCTTCCCTTGCGGAGTTGCAAAGGCCTGAGTTTCAACATCGGGCGTGCCATCATCAGCGAACTGCGTATCGACCAGCTTGTCGCCGGGATGGAAGTTGTCAATGAGCAGCTTCAATACCCAGTAGCGGGCATTCGGCTTCGATGTGCGCCAGTCCATCATGGAGACGCTGGGAAACTGCGACGGATATCCGACAAGCTGCGATTCGCCGATCACGTCGATGCCTTGCTTCGCCAGATTAATGAAAAGGTATGCGTACATGGAGCCTGCCGCATTCCAATAAACCTCTGGTGTAGTGAACGGATTCGCCTTTTTCTCCCTGATTTCTACGCCGTCCCCGGGCAAGATGATGCCAAGCTCGTCCGTGTCTGTCTTCGTCTCTGGCGAAAGCCGCTTGCGAATCGACTCAATGAATTTAACGGTCGCGATGAACCGGTCTGCCTGGTCGAAGAAGGAGTATTGCCAGTCGTTGACGGTCTGCGTTGGCGTGGGGCTCGCATAGAAGTGATACGAGATAAAGTCGAGCGGCACACCCGGCTTGTGGTGCTTGTGGTCAAGGAAGTATTCGTACATGTCGGGCCGTGCCGCTTCAGCAAGTGCAAGGCCGACAAATTTTGTCTGCGGACTTACTTTGTGGATTGCAGACGAGATGATGTCGTATCGCTCGGTGTATTGCTCCGGCGTTGTCTTGTGCTCGAAATCCGGCTCGTTCAGGATTTCCCAGTAAGGAAAACTGTAGTGATAACCCGAGGTATGCTGCTTGCCAAGCTCATCTGTGAAACCGCCCTTTGTGTACCAGCTCACCAGCCGGGCATAGTAGTCGCCCAGCTCTTTTCCTGAAGGATCGCGCAGCTCTGTTCCCTGCGTGTAGTCCCAGTAGACTTGATTCGGGTCGGCGGGATAAGTAACAGGCTTGTCAGTTTTGAAGAGCCATGTCGGTATGGTGCTGAAGTTCATGATGGTGCTGTGGCCCTCCGTCGCGGCGAGAAAGTCCTTCGTCATGGGATCGATCACGGAAAAGTCCCATGAGGTCTTGTCCTTCGTCGGCGGTTCAAGTTCCGCCACGGCAAGCCTCGGATACGGCAGCCAGGGAACATACCGGACATAGTCCGCCCCGAGGTCTTTCAATGCGGCAAACGTTCCGTCGTGGATGGGAGACCCCTGGCGAAGCATCGGATTGACCACCACCTGAAGTGTCGGCGTCGATTTAGAGACAATGACGGTCTTGTCCCAGTCCACTTTTACAGTAGGGGTTGGCTCAGGCGATTTTGTCGAGGGTGCCGGTGTTGGCGTTGATGTGGAGCAGGCGACCAGGAGCAGAAGCGCAAGTGATGAAAGCCAGGATGCTGGGGGAAGTTGCTTAATGCTGAAAGTGCGCATGGGCGTCTCCAAATCAGTTCAATATGAACGCGGGAACAGAACGTCACAGTAGTTCTGCAATAGCTCATTTCGCAATCGTTAATTCTTAGAGTTTTAATTTGTTTCTTACAGTGAAATACGCTTTGACTCTTCGTAAAAACAATCGTGGCCTAAAATATTTGCAGTCCCTGCATGCCGATATGAGTCGATAGCTTTGTAGCGGGAAAGAAGCTTTTGGGTTTGGATATAGCAGAATACAATCTATGTTTCGTACCGTGAAACATAGAAATGACGAATAAAATCTCTCCCATCCGGTCGGTCCTGCGCGCCAGTGAGGTGCTGCGAGCTTTTCGTGATGGGTCTGAATGTCTGCGCTTATCGGATATTGTGAAGCGGACCGGCCTGAACAAGACCACCGCCTTTCGTCTGATTGCTACTCTCGTGCGCGCCGAACTGCTGGCTGAAATCGGAGGTCACGCCTATAAGCTGCGTGTGCGGCTGGCAGAGCGGCCGAAATACTCTATAGGGTACGCATTGCAGAGCAGCGAATTTGCCTTTTCGCGCGCTGTGGCATCGAGCCTGCAACGCAGCGCTGCCGCGGCCGACATCGATTTGCTGCTGCTCGATAATCAGGACAATCCGAAGACTGCCCTGAAGAATGCTGCCGTGTTTATTCGGGAGAAGATCGACCTTGTGATTGAGTCGCAGACGGATGTCCGCATCGCCGGCCAGATATCGGAGCGCTTCCGGCAGGCAAAAATTCCAATGATTGCGGTTGAAATTCCGCTGCCCGGCGCAATCTATTTTGGCGCGAACAACACGCAGGCCGGGCTTATTGCTGGGCGGCATCTGGCGCGATGGACGGAATCGCAGTGGGGTGGCGTAGTGGACGAGTTGCTATTGCTGGAATTGCCGAAGGCCGGTCAACTGCCGAATGCACGCGTGCTGGGCAGCCTCCTCGGAGTGCTGGAACGGTATGCCGGTCTCACCCCCAGACAGATTAAGGTACTCAAGACCAACGGGCATGAAGAAGCTGCCTACGAAAAGGTGCGGAACTACCTGAAGGGAACGAGTGCGGAACACATCCTCGTTTCCGCAATCAATGATCCATGCGCGATGGGAGCGCTGCTGGCTTTTCGCGAAGCCGGAAGGGAAGAGCATTGCGCTGTTGCCGGTCAGAATGCTTCAGAAGAAGTGCACATGGAACTACAAAACAGGAAAACTCGTCTCATTGGATCAGTCGGGTATTTCCCTGAGCGATATGGGGAAGGGGTAATCCCGCTGGCGCTGGATGTACTATCTGGAAGGTCTGTTCCGCCTGCGACGTTTGTAAAGCACCAGATAGTGACGCCGGCGAATTTCAAATCATTCTATCCGGAAGCCATAAAGCCCGGACAAACCATGCAAAAGCAATCGAGAAAGGTGGCGATTTGAAGCGGCGTGAATTTCTGAAAGCAGGCACGACAGCCATAATTGGAGCCCATGTGCGCGAAGCTAAAGCAGCCGATCCTGTCCCCATTCTCGACGCCCATATTCACCTCTTTGATCCGACGCGGCCTGAAGGCGTTCCCTGGCCTGAGAAGACGGATTCAGTACTTTATAAACCAGCGCTGCCGAGTCGCTATCATGCCGTCACCAAAGGGTTCCGCGTTCGCGGCGCGATTGCCATTGAATGCAGTCCATGGGAAAGCGACAACGACTGGCTGCTGAAAGTGGCCGAACAGAACCCGATTATTGTCGGCATTATCGGCGACCTCATTCCCGACAGCCAATCTTTTCAAAAGAATCTGGAGCGACTTTCCGCCAACCCGCTGTTCCGCGGCATCCGCTACGGCAATCTTTGGAACCGCAATTTATCTGTAGACATGAATAAGCCGGGTTTCATTGGCGGCCTTAAGGTCCTGGCCCAGGCCAAGCTTGTCCTTGAGAGCGCCAACCCCGACGGAGAGCTAATTTCGGCCTTGGTTAATGTCAAGGACAAGGTCCCGGATCTCACCATCGTGATCGATCATCTGCCCAATGCCGTGGTTTCTACAGAGACTGCTGAGCGGGAGCAATATACCCGTAATCTGGAAAAGCTTGGGGATGGTCCGTCGGTTTTTGCCAAGCTGTCTGAGATTCCCGCTCGTGTGAACGGCAAAGTGCAGCTTGATATGGGCTATTTCAGGCATAATTTGGACACTTTATGGGGCATTTTGGGCGAAAATCGTGTGATTTTCGGCAGCGATTGGCCCAATAGCGACCATCTGGCGGACTATACAGAGACCCTTGGACTTGTCCGGCAATACATCGGAACCAAGAGCCAGGAAGCGCGGGAAAAGTACTTCTGGCGGAACTCGGTTACGGCCTATCAGTGGCGCCCCCGGCTGGCGAACCAACAGCTCTAGTCATAAAGATAAAAAGGATTTTAAAGCTGTTGTGAAATACAAATATGAAATAGAATTTCTATTGAAAGTCTCGATTTGAGAGATTACACTCCCGCTTTCCTGGAAACTGGATTCTCTGAGAGGACGAAATGCATATCGATGACCGCTTTCAGCGGGTGACAGAACAGTTGGGTGATTTTGTCATTGAGATTCCATCATGGGGTTTTGCCAATACCGGAACCCGTTTCGGGAAGTATCTGCAGGCGGGGGCTGCGGGCACGCTGGAAGAAAAATTCGCGGATGCCGCACAGGTCCACGCGCTCACTGGAGCAACTCCGACGCTGGCGCTGCATGTATTGTGGGACCTGCCTGCAGGCGTCGCTGACGCGCACAGGGTCGAGCACTTAGTTGGCCAGTTTGGGGTGCGCGCAGGCTCAATCAATCCGAATCTCTTTCAGGACCAAGAATACAAGTTCGGCTCTATTTGCAATCCCGATGGGGCTATTCGTCGCAAAGCCATTGACCATTTGCTGGATTCGGTTGAGATTGCAAAGGCGCTGGGATCGCGCGACGTTTCGTTGTGGGTATCGGATGGGTCGAACTATCCAGGCGCGCAAAGCATTCGCAATCGCATTGAATGGCTGGAAGGGTCGCTGCGGCTAACGCACGATGCGCTAGGCGAAGGCCAGCGACTGCTCATTGAATACAAGCCTTTCGAGCCCGCGTTCTATCACACCGACATAGCCGACTGGGGCATGGCGGCGCAGTTCGCGCGTTTTGCCGGTCCACAGGCATTCGTATTGGTCGATACGGGTCATCATTATCAGTCGCAGAATATCGAGCAGATTGTGGCCTGGCTGCTGCATCTGCGCCTGCTGGGCGGCTTCCATTTTAACGACCGCCGCTATGCGGATGACGATCTCACCATCGGTTCCATTGATCCCTACCAGGTGTTCCGCATCTTTCACGAAATTCTGAGTGAAAAGAACCGCGCCGCAATTCGTGACGTGGCCTACATGATCGATCAGAGCCACAACATCAAGACAAAGCTTGAGGCCATGGTGCAGACTGTGGTTTCAGCACAGGAATTGTTTGCCAAAGCATCATTGGTCGATCGCGAACAATTAGCTTCCTTCCAGGCAGACGCGAAAACAGTCGAAGCCGAAGAATGTCTGCGCGAGGCTTTCTGGACCGATGTGCGGCCTTTGCTGCGCGATTGGCGCGAGCGGCGCGGGCTGCCGCAGGACCCCCTGAAAGCGCTGCGCGAAAGCGGCTATCTGGAAAAAATCGAGCGGGAAAGAAAGGCTCGCAACGCATCGCTCTCTACCAGCTACGCGTAATCGCCCAGCCTTTTTGAATTTCCTACACGTCCGGATTCAGGGAAAGAACGAGGAGTTTGCGTCATGTCAGCCACAGTCGTCACCAGCAAAATCAATCTCAAATTTCTTGAGGATAGATGGCAGGAAAGCGAGGCCGCGGGACTGGATGAACCGGAGCTGCTGCGCTATCGCTCAAACCTGCTCGGCTCCGATTTGCGCATCACGAATTTTGGCGGCGGCAATACCAGCTCGAAAATCAGAATGACTGATCCGCTCGATCAAAAAGAGCGCCAGGTGCTCTGGGTAAAAGGGAGTGGCGGCGATCTGGGCAGCATTAAACGAAGTGGTTTTGCCACACTTTATATGGACAAGTTGCTGGCCCTTGAGCCGCTGTACAAGGGCGTAGACCGCGAAGATGAGATGGTGGATTATTATCCACTCTGCACCTTCGGCATCAATCCGGTTGCTTCATCCATCGATACGGCGCTGCACGGATTTCTTCCTGCGCCTCATGTCGATCACCTTCATCCCGATTGTGCTATTGCGCTCGCTGCTGCAGCCAACGGGCGCGAGAAGATGGAGGAGTTCAATCGCGCCTACGGGCATAACCTGGTGTGGCTGACATGGCAGCGTCCCGGTTTTGAATTGGCCATGATGCTGAAGCGCGCGGTTGAAGCACATCCGGGCTGCGATGGGGTGATTCTCGGCGGCCACGGTCTGTTCACCTGGGGCGACACGCAGCGGGAATGCTACGTCAACACCATCACCATCATCGACCAGCTTACGGAATTCATTGAGAACCACTTGGCGGAAAAAGGCAGCCAGATATTCGGAGGACAGCGGCGGAAGACGCTTGAGAACCGCCGCGATCTGGCGCTGGAACTGCTGCCATTCTTGCGCGGACGCGTCTCACAGCAAAAGCGGCTCATCGGCAGTTACAAGGATCTACCGGAGGTGCTGGAGTTCGTGAACTCCGCAGACGCGGCGAAGTTAGCCTATCTGGGCACGAGCTGCCCCGATCACTTTATCCGTACTAAGATTCGGCCTTTGTTTGTCGATTGGGATGGGACTGCGGGCATTGGGTCCCTTAAGAAGAGCATTGAAAGCGTGCTGGAAAAATATCGCGCAGACTACGGTGAGTACTACAAAAAGCATCGTGAAAATGATTCCCCTGCGATGCGCGACCCAAATCCAACTGTAGTCCTTATTCCCGGTGTGGGTATGTTTAGCTTCGGCAAGAACAAGCCTGAGTCACGTATCACAGGTGAGTTCTATGTGAATGCCATTCATGTGATGAAGGGCGCTGCCGCTTTAGAAGGGGGAAGTGCCTCGGGCACAGTACCCCAATGCGGTCCATCAGCGCTGGCCAGCGATTTCAAAGTTGAAGACAACTATGTCGCGCTGCCTGCTTCGGAAGCATTCCGCATTGAATACTGGAAGCTCGAAGAAGCGAAAATTCGACGCCAGCCACCCGAGAAAGAGTTAAGCCGCCAGGTCGCCCTGATTGTAGGCGGAGGCAGCGGCATTGGCCGCGAAGTTGCTTTGCTGGCCGCTGATCGTGGCGCACATGTGGTCATCGCCGATCGCGACAAAGCTTCGGCAGACCGCGTTGCGGAAGAAGTGAAGGCGGCTTCAGGGAAAGAAAGCGCGATCGCGACCTCGATGGACATTCGCAGCCGCGATTCCATTCGCGCCGCGATGCGTGAAGCGGTCGCTCAGTTTGGCGGAGTCGATCTGATTGTTAATACTGCTGCCATCTTCCCGTCATCGCCGGATGGCGTAATCTCTGATGCGCAATGGGCGCTGACGCTCGAAGTCAACGTGACGGCGAACTATATGCTGGTGGAAGAAATCGGCAAGCTGCTGCGCGACCAGGGTCTTATCGCCAGCGTCGTGCTGACCAGCTCTGCAAATGCGGTCGTTCCCAAGAAGGGAAGCGAAGCCTACGACGTGAGCAAGGCTGCGCTGAGTCATCTGGTGCGCGAACTGGCGATTTCGCAGTCTCCGCTGGTGCGTGTCAACGGAATCAGCCCGGCAACTGTGGTGAAAGGTTCGACCATGTTTCCGCGCGACCGCGTCATTGCGTCGTTGAAGAAATACGAAATTTCTTTTGACGACAAGCTTGATGACGAGCAGTTGCGCGGGCTGCTTGCGGCATTTTATGCAAAGCGTACCCTGACGCATCAGCCGATTGATCCGCGCACCTGCGCCGAGGCGATTCTGTTTCTTGCTGGCCCGAAAGCGCCGTGCACAAGCGGACATATGATTCCCGTGGATGGCGGCCTGGCCGAGGCATTTTTGCGCTAGAGAAAAAATTCATGCCGGCAGAGATCCTTCCAACCATTGTTGCCATCGATCTCGGAGCGGAAAGCTGCCGCGTCTCGCTTTTGGAGTGGGAGGGCAGAAAGCCTCGCATTGAGTTGATGCACCGTTTCGGAAATGCGCCTGTTGAGGTGGATGGAGCGCTTCGCTGGAATCTCGATCTGATCTGTGAGGGGTTAGAGCAGGGACTTCACCGCTGCGCATCGAAAGCGCAAACAAAGATTGCATCGGTAGGAGTGGATGGCTGGGCCGTTGATTATGTGCGGCTGAAAGAAGACGGCTTGCCGGTCGCCGCACCGTACTGCTACCGCGATACACGCACAGGGGCGGCGGAAGCTGAAGTGCGAAAGCGCATCTCGTTCGCAGAGCTTTTCGCGCTTAGCGGTGTGCAGCCATTGCGGATCAACACGCTCTTCCAACTGGTTGCCGATCAGATGGCAGGCGCGCCTGCTGAAAGCCAGTGGATAAACCTTCCGGAATACATACTCATGCGACTCGGCGGATCGCGAATCGCCGAGTACAGCAACGCTACGCACTCGGGGATGATGAGCGCGGGAAAAAAGTGCTGGAACCCCGAGATCTTCACACGCTGCGGACTTGATGCCAGTGCAGCGCCTCCTATTGCATCAAGCGGCTCATGGGTCGGAGAGGCCAAGAGTGCCGCTTTCAAAGGCACGAAGCTCATCGCACCCTGCTGCCACGATACGGCAGCGGCAATCGCCGGCATTTCGCTTCACGGAGATGACTGGGCTTATATCAGCTCAGGCACCTGGTCGCTGGTAGGCATGCTGCTCGACCATACAGTAACCAGCAGTGAGGCGTTTGCAGGCGGGTTTACGAATCTTGGCGCTGCGGGAGGCCAGATATGCTTCCACAAAAATGTGAACGGCATGTGGCTCCTGAAGCAGTGCATGGCACAGCTTTGCCCATTGGCGGACATGTGGCCCATGCCGGAGCTGGTTGCAGCAGCCGAACGCCAGCCCCAGCCGGCCAACGTGCTAGATGTGGATGACCCTGACCTGCTTCTGTTTGGACACATGGCGTCACGTATTAATGCGCAGTTTAAGCGTCGCGGATTCGAGCCTATTGAAGAAGACACATCGGCCATGCCGCAATATGCCAGTTTGATCTTTTACAGTCTGGCCGCGCGCTATGCCGAGGTGTTGCAAAATGCCGCCGAGCTTTCCGGAAAAAAGCTGAAGCGGCT
>NZ_DASQIX010000005.1:0-50562 GCF_035631355.1 Alloacidobacterium sp. | reverse complement strand
CGCGCCTCATGGAGGCCTGCTGGTGATTGTCTTTGACGAGTCGGACTCGGACAACACCCACGGGGGCGGGAATGTGCCGTGGATCGTCGTCGGGCCCGACGTGAAGCGCGGTTATGTCTCCAATACTTTTTATCAGCACCCCAGTACCCTGAGGTTCCTGTCCGAGGCCCTTGGGCTGACCACATTTCCCGGTACTGCCGCTACTGCCCCCGACATGCAGGAGTTCATTTCCAACTCCAGCCCGGCAGACAGTGCCGACCTCTCCCAGTAGATACTGCCACCGACGACCATATGCATCAGAGCGGGCTGCTCACCTATGCCTTTCCAGTCTGGAAACTGAGCATCTGACTCCCATCATGGATGAGGCGTGTCCATCAAAAGAATCCTCTTGCCCACAGGACCTCGGGCAGAGTAGAGTGCTGGGCGTTGGGCGCACCGAACCGGAAGGCCGACGCCGCCTCGCTCATTTCTTTCAGGAGGCCAGAACCCAACGCCTCTATAGCACGCGCCGTCCCCGCTCTCTGCCAATCTGAAAAATCTCCGGAGAACTGTTATGAAATCTCCCCTCCGTGTAGTTAACGGGAAGCGTGCCCTCTCTATCGGGATCGTTAGCTTCATGTTTGCGGTCGGTTTATTGTGCCTAATTCTGGCCGCAGCTACCATGTCTGCGTATGCGCAGGCGTCCGACGTTGTTACCAGCGCGTCAACCAGCACGTCTTCACCTGCAGACTGGACGCAATTCCTCAGAGATAACATGCAGCGCTGGAACCCGTATGAGACGGTGCTTGGCGTCAACAACGTTGGCGGTCTGCAGCTGAAGTGGAAGAACCCCATAGGCATCTATATCCAGAACATTATGTCCGCTCCCGCCGTGGTAAACGGGGTAGTATATATCGGCTCCGATGACCACAATGTATATGCGCTGAACGCCAGCACCGGCGCCAAGCTGTGGAGCTTTGCCACCGGAAACGAGGTGGATTCCTCGCCCGCCGTGGCGAATGGGGTCGTCTATGTCGGCTCCCAAGACGACAATGTATATGCGCTGAACGCCAGCACCGGCGACAAGCTGTGGAGCTTCGCCACCGGAGGTTCTGTGTTCTCTTCTTCTCCCACGGTCGCGAATGGGGTTGTTTATATCGGCTCGGTGGACAACAATGTGTACGCGCTGGACGCCAGCACCGGCGACAAGCTGTGGAGCTATACCACCGGAGGCGCTGTGCTCTCCACGCCCGCCGTGGCGAATGGAGTGGTCTATGTCGGCTCGGTGGACAACACCGTGTATGGGAGAGTGTATGCATTGAACGCTGACACCGGCGCAAAACTGTGGAGCTTTGCCACCGGCAACCTAGTGCGTTCCTCGCCTGCCGTGGCGAATGGGGTGGTGTACATTCAGTCCGATGACGGCAACGCATATGCGCTGAATGCCAGCACCGGTGCCAAGCTGTGGAGCTATACCACCGGACTCGGCGTTGTGCAGTCTTCGCCCGCAGTGGCAAATGGGGTGGTGTATGTCGGCGCCAGCGGCGGCACGGTGTATGCGCTGAACGCCACAACCGGCGCATTCCTATGGAAATTTGTCACCCTAAGTGACTTGTTCTCTTCCTCGCCCGCAGTAGCAAACGGGGTGGTTTATGTTGGTTCGGAGAACGGCATCGTATATGCGCTGAACGCCACCACTGGTGTCAAGCTATGGAGCTATCCGACCGGTGGCCTCGGAATCTTTTCCTCGCCCACAGTTGTGGATGGGGTGCTTTACATCCGTGGTGGACATGGGAGCTCTACTTATGCCTTCTCGCTGGGGAGTGCCGACCTCTTCCTGCGCGTGCAGCCATCTGAGACGACTGTCCATCAAGGTGACTTGCTCACCTATGCCTTCCCGGTATGGAACCTCGGGCCAGATAACGCATTTCACGAAGTGCTGAACACACAAGTCCCCGCAGGAACGACCTTCGACTACATACGCATCTCCGGCACGCCCGGACTAGGCACATGCACGCATCCGCCATATCAGGGAACAGGGCAGATCGTTTGCCATCAAAACGCCAGCATGGCTCCGAACACCACATGGACAGTGCGCCTGACAGTGAGGGTGACATCACCAGCGGGTACTGTGATCACAGAAAATGCGGCTACCATAGCGGAGACGCCCGATCCTAACCTGGCCAATAATATGGCGGCGGTGAGCCTGACGGTGCAGTGAAGTGAAGGCGTAAATTAATCCCTGCTAAATCGCAGAATCAGATGCCCCATCATGGGATCCCTCTTATCTGTGTGCCTCTGAGGAGTCGAATGCTCAGCTTTGGGCTTGGCGAATCGAACGATGATCGGATTGCTGTCCGCGGCTAGGTAGGTCGACATAGGTTAATTTTCATATCTCAAGGCAACAAAAAAACGCGCCCGAAGGCGCGTTTTTTTCAATTTTGTTTCTCTAGTGGAAGGGGATGGCCGCCGCGGGTTTCCGGTCGTTCAATTTCTCATTGCAGATATGCGCGGCCTCCAACGCTCGAACCTCCGCTATTGTCTTGGCCGAACCGAGAACCTGAAAACAATGGTGGCAGATCGTTAATTTTGCGCGAGCGATGTGGGTCCGCGCAGGGAGCAATTTCTGCGGAACCGCATGGGTGGTGGTGACAGTGGAAATCATGGCTCACACTCCAGTATTTTGAGGGTGGACTGGAAGCATTTACCCCGCCTGATGACTGACAGGTCAAGTACTCGACAAACGAGCCTGGGGATTACGCCAGTGTTACTTTTGCTTTCTTTGTCTATAAAAGATGCCCGGTCAGGCGTACCGGGTTGTGTGTATGAGTGTAGTTTTTGCCTATTTCCCGAAAAGGTCAACAAGTTTTTCCACAATCTTGGCTAAATTTTCCACAGATTAGCAATGAAAACGGTTTCGGCGGTAAATGGCGCATGCTTTCCTAATCCGTATCTGAAACTCTCCCGATAACTATCTCTGGGAGACCCTCCACTATGCCCGTCCTGCCAGAAAAGCATTCCAGCATCCTGCTGGTCGACTCAGATCCTGACTCAGCCTCCACTCTCAGTGCGCTGATTTCGTCCTGGAATTATCACGTCGAGGTGCTGGCCGATGGCGCTGCCGCATTCAGGCGGCTCAACGGCGCAAATCCCCCGGCAATGGCCATTGTGAACTATGAATTACCCTCCATGAAGGGGTTTGAGGTTATCGCGGAAACGCGCCGCCGATCGCGCCGGCAGGCCACGTGGCTGATGCTGATGAGCGCCGCCGCCGACCTGGAAAAGATCGAAATGGCCCATAAAGCCGGTGTTGACGATTTCCTGCTCAAACCGGTCAACGAAACCGACCTCCTCATTCGCCTCCGCACAGCTGAACGTGTTCAGCACCTCTACCACGAGCTACAGGAGCAGACGCAAGCCGTCCGATTTCATTCCGCGCACGACAGCCTCACCGGACTTCTCAACCGCGAATCCACGATGCGCCTGCTCTTTCAGGAGACTGACCGCGCTCAGCGTACGCGCACATCTCTGACACTCATGCTCATCGACCTCGACAAATTCTCCGAAATCAACATCGAATTCGGCTACGAAACCGGAGATGTTGTCCTGCGCGAATTCGCTCAGCGGCTGCGTCGCTACCTGCGCAGCTACGATATTCTTGGGCGCTACGGCGAGGACGAGTTTCTCATTGGCCTGCCTGGTTGCGCGACCCATCAGGCCACAGCAATGGCCGAGCGCCTGCAAAACACAGTGCTTGCCAAGTCTTACCACGTCCACCGTGATGTGTTGAGCGCCACCGCGAGCATCGGACTTAGCACCAGCCAAGGGCGCTCACCCCTTATCATCCTGCGCGAGGCGGAATGTGCTCTGCGCAATGCCAAACTCGCCGGACGTAACTGCGTCCGCGCCTTCGCCCAGCCAACCGAGCCCATGCTGGAAATCGCTGAACTTAAACTATCCGACACCGTCCCGCCATTCTAAGTGATCGAATGACCTTGTTCCAGGCCACTTTTAAGCTTCCAGAGTCTTCTGTCTCCTGGGTCGCTGTTCCCATCGCTCTGTATTCACTCCCTTCCCAAGCAGCCATGCAGTCAGTGATCCCTCACCAAGGAGGCCAAGGAGCATCGTCCAAGGCGAAAGGCGATTTGCGAGCTGTGGAGACAAGAAGGTCAGCCAGCCCAGACCCGCCAGCACCATAAGGATGCCCACGACTCGAGGCAGGAAGTTTGATTTGAGAATGAGGTAGCCAATCAGAAGGCAGTAGAAACCGAAGAATACCAGGCTGTTGATGTGCAGTGGGGCAAAGTGAAATGCTTGCAAAGCTCCGAGTGTGCAGCCTGCAAGGCTAAAAAATGCGGCGATCAGGGAAACATTCCTGTCTACCGGCTTAAATATCTGATACAGAATCAGCGTGACCACAACGTAACATGCCGTAGCAGCGAGATTGAAGGCATCGCCCACAGCCCTGGAGCGGATAAACACAGCTAACATTCCCGTCAGAATCGTCAGCAGATAAAAAAACCCGGCAATCCGGGCTTTGAGATGTGGCGACTCAGTCATCTTCTTTTTTCTCCTGTAGGATTTCCCATCTGAGCGCTGTTCTCGGCACAAATCGAAGAAGTGCTATGAACTGTTCCTGGCTATGGAGCCTGTTCCTGTTGAGAGAAAGCCCAGCGGCGTTATGACCCCACATACGATAGCCGGAGCACAGGAGTTCCCTGCCTGAGAACTCAAACCGCCGATTATTGAAGACAAAGAAGGCGAAGGGAAAATGGCAGGGGGAGGGTTAGTCTCCGTCGTCATCTTCTTTGCGCGAGCTGTGCGGATGGAGCACCATCCACGGAACCGGCTTGTTCCCCATCGCATCCCGCCAGAGGATGACGTTCAGCTTCCAGGGGTCGGCTCGGTCTTCGTGGCTGAAGTCCATTTTCGATGACTCCTTCGCGCCGGGAGCTTTCGGGTTGTTGGCTGTATAAATTAGGCCGTTGTCGCGGTTTGTGTAGTCGGCGTCAAACGCAGCCTGGTCGCCTGCTCCGGTGAAGAGCGGGGCAATCAGCGGAGCGAAGGCATCGTTGTTGTTCATCGGCGGAATGCCGAGAAGGTCTTCCATCGTTCGCAAGAAGCTGACCGTGGTATAGAAGGTTGAATCGACCGTCGGCTTCGCTTCGCGAGGCGAGTATTTGCTGATGACCAGCGCGATGCTGCGGTGCGCATCTACATGGTCCGCGCCGTCCTGGGCGTCGTCTTCAAGGATGAAGAAGGCTGTGTCGTCCCAGTAGCGGCTGTGCGAGACGGCTTCGACTGCGCGGCCCACAGCGAGATCGTTGTCTGAAACTGAAGCTTTCGGTGTCGGCGATCCCGGCCTGGTTCCCGCAGTGTGGTCATTCGGCAGCCGCAGCATTACGAACGCCGGCATGTCGCCGTCCGCGACCCACTTGCGGAAGTGTGTCAGGAACTCCTCGACGCGAAGCTGGTCGGGGAACATGAGATTGAAGTCGGGATACTGCGGATCGAAATGGCCCTCCAGTTCCGGCTTGGTGGCTACATTTTTGTAGATGAGAGGAATTGCCCACGGATATTTGCTTGTGCCACCGCCATAATTGGCCGGAATCGGATCGCCCTTGTGGATGGCCGCGACTTTGCAGTGTTCCGGAGCCGGCTCCGGCGTTCCCTCAAGCGGCGAACTGGCCCTGGGTGCTTCGTCAATCTCATCACAGAACTGTGTCGAGATATATTCGCCGAAGTGATAGAGCGACTTGCCGTGGCGCGCGAGGTTGGTCCAAATATAACTGCTCGATGGCTCGTTCACGTCGGGAATGCCTTCGAGCAGCGGATATCCCTGCTCGACCACGCCCTCGAAATCGTAGACGCGGGCACTACCGCGATACGCCTGCTGCCATGTCTTCTCGGTGTAGTCGCTGGTAATGGCCGCGTTCGACCAGACGTGGCCGTCGCCTGAGACTTCACCCGAGTCATAGAAGTTGTCGAGCACGCCGAATTGCAGCGCCAGCTTATGCAGGTTGGGAGTGATGTCGCGTCCGTACATCGTCAATGACGAATCGCCGTTGCCGGCGCCGAGGTCGCCGAAGATCTGGTCGTAGGTGCGATTCTCCTTGATGATGTAGATGACATGACGGATTGGATTTGTGCCGGCCTTGAACTGAAGATGCTGCTGAGCTGCCTGCATCATGTTGCTGGCAACAACTTCAGATGTAAGTTGCGGCAGCTCACGCTCAGCCGCACTCATATCGACCGTCGCCAGTGAGCCGTGAAGCAGAGTGGCAATGTAGGTATGCGGACGATGCAGCCGCCGCGACTGGTTTGGCGAAGGATTCGCAGGTTGCGGCTGCGGATCCACATTCGAGCCGGTTCCTTTGCCTTTACCAGCGGCGATATAAAGCTGGTTTCCTTTCGCGGCCAGGGCCGTCGGCAACCACTCGGTCGGAATGAAGCCGCTGGCTTCGACCGCCGTATTCGGCTTCAGACCGAGTGTCGAGAAAACGGCAACCGCATCGGAGCCCGAGTTCGCCGCGTACAGGGTTCCATCATCAGGTGAAAGCGCAACTGCGTCGGGCATCGCGCCAAAGTAGTGCTGGCCAGGTAGTTGTGTGCTAAACATCCCGGCAAGCTGCATGTGCTCGCCGTTGAGATGAACAGCTGCAACAGCATCACGATTAGCCAACGCAACATAGAGCATCCTGCCGTCATGGCTCAGCGCAAATGCAGTCGGATGTGACCCTGGCGCAGTGGCAACATCAGGCGGAAGCAGCGGCAGAGTTTGAACAACTTTGCCGGATTCAAGATCGAGTTCAGCGACTGCAGAGCCGTTCCACAATGCAACGAAGGCGCGGCGGTTGTCACTACTGGCGATGACTGCTATCGGATACTGAGACGGAACGACAGGATGCTTTGCCAGATCAAAACGCAGAACTGCTTTGCCTGATGCGGCATCGACCAGCAGCACGTCGTCGGAGAACTCATCGGCGACAAGGATCTGCTCTGCCCCTGTCTTGCTCTTAACGATCGCAAGTCCAGCAGGAGCGGGAATCGCCATGGCACTCGGAACCGGCTTGCCAATCTTGTTCTGCGTGCGTCCCGGAGCAAGCTGTTGCAGCGGCATGGAAATGAGCCGCTCCGGCGCAAGCGTGCTGCCAGTGAATCTATAGACCGCGATAGCATTGCCCGTATGCGCTGCGCCATCGCCTTCCGGCTCTTGCAGCGAGTCAATGCTGGCATATACATGCGAGCCGTCAGCGCTGAACGCGACACCGTTGTAAAGTGTCTGCGTCGCGCCAATATCGGTGCGGGCATCGGGAAAATCGGCGAGCTTACCGGTTTCGGTGTCGAGCACTGCAATCGACTGCTCATAATTCGACTCGACCGTGCTGTATCCCGCGTTGACGATGGCCAGGTAACGATGGTCGGGCGACCATGCCATCGCCATCGGGAGACTGTTCAAGCGCTGAGGCGAGCCGGGAACGGGCGGGGTGATCTGCTTGCTCGTGGCGAGCCGAATTGCCTGGGCATCACCGGCAGATTGCAGAACCAACGACACGGCAAGTAAGGAGAGCGCAATCAGGGAACAGTTCATATTCGACAGCAGCAAATTATCACGGCGACATTACAAAAGTCTTACAAGCCCTCTTCCACCACACTGATACGGTCTAAATAGACCGTATTTTCACTACAAAGGAACTACTCTCCCGCATGCCCGTCGAGCTTCTTGAAGACCTGCTGGAAGAACCCTCCGCCGCTGAAACCACCGCGCCGCCCAAACGTTATTCCCCAAAACCGGACCTGCCGACGCTGGGACGCGCCGCGCAGGGTGGCAAGACAAGCTGGATCACAGCCGTCTTTATGGTCGCTTTCCATGTGGGCGCGATTGCGGCGCTCTTCTTCTTCTCATGGAAGGCCCTAGTTGCAGCCGCGATTTTGTATGTCTTGGCTATCAATATGGGCATCGGCATGGGCTACCATCGGTTGTTAACGCACCGGGGCTATAAGACACCGAAATGGGTCGAATATTTTCTGGCCGTCTGCGGAACCATGTCACTCGAAGGCGGTCCGATCTTCTGGGTGGGGACGCATCGCGTGCATCATCAGCTTTCCGACAAGACCGGCGACCCGCATACTCCCACTGAAGGCGGTTGGTGGGCGCACCTGGGCTGGATTCTGAGCGGGGAATCGCTGCACGCGCAGACAGTAATGCTGGCGCGGTACGCTCCCGATCTCACGAAAGACCGCTTCCACGTCTGGTTGAGCAAGTATCATTGGGTCCCGCTCACCATCAGCGGATTTGCCCTGCTTGCGATGGGCGGATGGACATGGGTGCTGTGGGGCGTTTTCTTCCGCGTCACGCTTGGTTTGCATGCGACCTGGCTTGTGAATTCAGCGACCCACATGTGGGGATCGCGCCGCTTCGCCACGCGCGATGAGTCGCGCAACAACTGGTGGGTGGCCCTGCTGACTGGCGGCGAGGGCTGGCACAACAACCACCATGCTCACCCCGTATCGGCTCGGCATGGCTTGAAGTGGTATGAGTTCGACCCGAATTATTACGGCATCTGGCTGCTGAAGAAGTTTGGCCTGGCGCGTGACATTAAGGTCGCTCAGTACGATCCGCACAATCCCCGGCCTGCCGGCGCGGCTTAAAATAGAGCCGAATCAAAAGATTCGCCCGCTCACGATAGACTGAGCGGGCGTTTCCATTTGCTCCATGAGAATTACGCGACGCAGATCGGCCAAGGTTTTCTTCATCACATTGGGCGCATGCCTGGTGGGCGTCGCGCTGATACTTGGTGTTGGCTGGATTGTGCTGAACTGGCGGCGCGCCTGGCCGATGGTTGTCGGGATTCCTTTCTTCCTTCTGCTGATTGCCGGCCTGGTGCTGAATACAATTTTCCTCGTCCGAGAAGTGCGCCGCAACGAGCGACACGACAGCTTTCTGAACGCGGTCACGCACGAGTTGAAGACGCCGATTACCTCGATCCGGCTGTATCTTGAAACACTCCAGCGCCGTACATTGAGCGAAGAGCAGCGGCAGCAGTTCTATGACATTATGCTGGCCGACAGTGAACGGCTTCTGGCAACTGTAGAACAAGTGCTGAAGGCGGGCGAAGTTGGACAACGCGCGCGCAACCAGATACAAGCCGAAGTGGATATGCATGCGCTGGTGCAGGAGTGCATTGAGACGACGCAACTGCGGCATCATCTGGCTCCGGAGTCGATCAGATTTGAGAGCGGCGACGCTTCCCTGCTGGTTCGCGGCAACCCCGACGATCTGAGGACGGCGGTCGAAAACATTCTCGGTAACGCCGTGAAGTATTCACCGAATGGGCTTCATGCTGTTGTCCGGTTGGCGCTGGAAGGCGACGCATGGATTGTGTTGAGTGTCAGCGATGAAGGCATCGGCATTGCTACGGCACACCTGAAACGCATCTTTAAACGCTTCTACCGCGTGCCGCACCGCAATGTGCTTAAGACCAAAGGCACCGGTCTTGGACTGTTCCTTGTCCGTTCCATTGCCCGGCAACACGGCGGAGACGCCACTGCGCAGAGCGCCGGAGAGGGCAAGGGCACAACCATCCGCCTGCAATTACCGCGCCTGCTGGAAGCAGTGAGGCGCCCGCAGACGAACTGAGGAGCCATGCCACAGAAGACAGCCCGCATCCTGGTGGTTGAAGACGAAACGCATCTTGCGCAGGGCCTTCTTTTTAATCTTCAGGCGGAAGGGTTCGAGGTGCAGATTGCGAGCGACGGCGAAACTGCGCTTGCCGCATTGACCAGCAATGGAGTGAAGTTCGACGCGGTCCTGCTCGATGTCATGCTGCCGGGCAAAGACGGTTTCGCCGTGGTGAGTGAACTGCGGGTGAAGCAAAACTATGTTCCGGTGCTGATGCTCACAGCGCGGGGCCGCCCAGAAGATGTGCTGCAGGGATTCGCCGCCGGGGCTGACGATTATCTGCCTAAGCCATTCGATCTTTCCATCCTGATTGCGCGATTGAACGGCCTGCTACGGAGGATGGCATGGCATACTCCCCCTGCATCGACTGAACCATCTCTGGATTTACCGCGCTTCGAGTTTGCCGGCCGCTGCATTGATTTTGAAGCACTTGAATTAACGGCTCCGGGAAAACATATTCATCTCACGCTGATGGAAGCGGATTTTCTACGCTATCTGGTGCGCAACCAGGGCCGCATCATTTCGCGCAAGGAGCTTCTGGAGCAGGTATGGCGCGTGCGTGAGGATACGGACACGCGCGCGATTGACAACTTCGTTGTCCGTCTACGCCGCTATATCGAAGATGAGCCTGTCAATCCGGTCCATCTAAAAACGGTGCGCGGTGTTGGCTACCGCTTTCTGCCGGAAGGAGAATAAGGGAAAAGAATCTTCAAGGCTATTCCGTGCATATAATAGGGGTAGAGGGTATATCTATGAGGGAGATTGTGCTGAGAATTGAAGGCATGCACTGCGGGGCATGCGTGCGCCGCGTGGAGCAGGCTTTACAGCAGGTTGGAGGAGTAGAGGTGGAGGAAGTGCGCGTAGGCGCGGCTCGTATAAAAGTTGCAGACACAGCAGCTACGGGGCCAGCGCTGCTTGGCGCTGTCGCGAAGGCCGGCTACTCGGCGCATCTGGAGCAATAAATGGCTGACGATTCAAAAACCGTGGTCATGCCGGTCACAGGTATGAGCTGTGCTGCCTGCCAGGTGCATGTGGAACGCGCATTGCGCGACACGCCCGGCGTCAGCGACGCGCAGGTCAATCTGCTGAGCCATCGTGCTCGGGTGACATATGATCCTGCCGTCGCAAAACCGGAGCAGCTTATCGGCGCAGTGCGCGATGCGGGGTATGAAGCCTCCATGCTGGCGGAAGACTTTGAACATCACGTCCTTGATGAGGCAGGCAACGAAGGGACGCTGAAAATCCGTGCTTTTGCCACGGTGTTTGGCGGTGCGCTGGCGATGCTCCTGTCCATGCCGCTTATGGGTAGTCATGGAAATAGGCTTGATCGCGCGTTTATGCGTGTGCTGCCGTGGCTTTTTCAGGTTCCGCATATCGCGCTTGAGTACACGCTGCTGGCGATGAGTCTTGCCGGGATGTTCTGGGCTGGCTGGCCGATTTATCGCGGCGCGTTCAAAGCGGCGCTGCATGGCGCGAGCAACATGAACACGCTGGTTTCGCTGGGCACACTCGCGGCGTTTTTCTATTCAGCGGCAGCAACAGTTGCTCCTCAATTATTTGTGCGCCACGGACTGCCGCCGGAGGTGTACTACGAGGCGGTGCTGCTCATTCTCGGCTTTCTGCTGTTAGGAAAGTGGCTTGAAGCTCGGGCAAAGCACAGAACTCTCGATGCGCTGGAAGCTTTTGCGAAAATGCAGCCGAAGACAGCCCGTCTTCTTAAAGATGGCCAGGAAGTCGAAGTGCCGCTCGCGTCAGTCACGTCGGGCGATGTTCTCGTTATTCGCCCTGGAGAGCGCATTCCCGTCGATGGCGTTGTCATGGTTGGGGTAAGCAGCGTGGATGAGTCGCTGATTACAGGCGAGTCTGTTCCTGTACCGCGAAAGAAGGGGGAGAGGCTTATCGGCGGCTCGTTGAATTACGACGGGGCTATCACTTATCGCGCGACTTCTGTGGGAGCCGAGAGCGTGCTGGGCCAGATGCTCCGCCTCATGGAAGAGGCGCAAAGTTCGAAAGCTCCGATGCAGCAACTGGCCGACCACATCAGTGGCGTTTTCGTACCAGTAGTGCTGGCGCTGGCGCTGGTTACGTTTGTGTTATGGGCGTGGCTTGATCCTGCTGGTGGCATCAGCCGCGCTTTCGCGGTTGCTGTGACGGTGCTTGTCATTGCCTGTCCTTGTGCAATGGGCCTTGCCGTGCCTGCCGCTCTCACGGTCGCCATAGGGCACGGCGCCCGGATGGGAATACTCTTCAAAGGCGGCGAAAGTGTCGAGCGGCTGGCGCATATCGATACAGTCGTTCTGGACAAGACGGGAACGCTGACTATCGGCAAGCCGCAAATCACGGCAGTCTATCCGGCGGATGGATGGACAGACCGCGAAGTGCTCGCCGCTGCCGCATCGCTCGAACAGCAATCGGAACACCCGCTGGCCCATGCGGCGATCATGAAGGCGCAGGCTGAGGGGATACAGCTTTCGGCAGTAAGTGACTTGCGGGTACTTCCCGGTAAGGGTGTTACCGGCATCATTGATGGCCGCACCGTCGCCGCCGGAAATGCTTCTCTGCTGCAGGAACTCGGCGTAAACATCGCCATCTCGCCAAGTGGTTCCCTCGCAACTTTGCTGCATGTTGCGGTTGACGGTGTTTATCGCGGGCGGCTGGAAGCGCAGGATGTGCTGCGGTCCGGCGCGAGAGAGGTAATCGCCAAGTTACACGCGCTTGGCATGAAGACTGTGATGCTGACCGGCGACAATGCCCAGTCAGCAAATTACATTGCAAGCGCGGCTGGAATCGAGGAGGTAAGAGCTGGATTGCTTCCGGATGCGAAGCTGGCTGTCATTCGCGAACTTCAGGCTGGTGGCAGCAAGGTCGCCATGGTTGGCGATGGCATCAATGACGCGGCTGCGCTGGCACAGGCGGATGCAGGGCTCGCCATCGGAACGGGCACAGACCTGGCGCGCGAAGCCGGAGATGCGATTCTATTGCGCGGCGAACCTCAGCAGATTGGGGACGCCATCGTGCTGGCGCGGCAGACCGTGCGCGTTATGCGACAGAACCTGGGGTGGGCGCTGGGTTACAACGTGCTTGGGATTCCTATCGCAGCGGGAGTGCTCTATCCCTTGCTGGGCATTCTCCTAAGCCCTGTTATCGCCAGTGCCGCCATGGCCCTGAGCTCGGTAAGTGTTCTAAGCAACAGCCTGAGACTGCGGAGTTTTGAAGCATGAGCAGTAAACGAATAGGCGGCAAAGTAGCTTCAACGAACTGCGCCTGTGGAAATGAACGCAAGGCCACAGGCGTAGATCCTGAGATCAAGGCCACGACGCTGCGCCGTCTTGCGCGTATCGCTGGGCAAATTCGCGGCCTCGAAAAAATGGTCGAACAGGAACGCTACTGCGCCGATATTCTGCTGCAGATATCTTCAGTTCAAGAGGCACTTCGCGGCACAAGCCGCCACCTGATGCGCAACCACCTGAAACATTGCGCCACTGACGCGATCAAAAGTGGGCCAGAGACGGTGGAAGCGATGTATGACGAGCTGCTTGATCTCGTGTACCGGCATTCGCGCTAGGGCCTAGTAAACTGATAGTGGACATTACTTTGTGCGCATCCTGACCCGCTACATTTTGAGAGAAGTGCTCACG
The DNA here is from genome assembly GCF_035631355.1 of Alloacidobacterium sp. NCBI lineage: Bacteria > Pseudomonadati > Acidobacteriota > Terriglobia > Terriglobales > Acidobacteriaceae > Alloacidobacterium > Alloacidobacterium sp. Next base: position 37,263 of record NZ_DASQIX010000005.1, on the reverse strand, counting down.
CATGGACTGCTTGGGGGCGTGCTTTTTACATTTGTCCTCTTCATGAAAGAGCTTGGGCCGCTGCTTGAGCTCGCGGTGCGCAACAGCACTTCCTCCAGCACAGTTGGCGAGATTTTCCTGCTGATGCTGCCCAATATGTTCACTGTCACCATTCCCATGGCGGTGCTGGTGGGTACGCTGCTTGGCCTGAGCCGCCTCGCTGCAGACAGCGAGATTACGGCCATGCGCGCGTCCGGCGTCGGCGTCTGGAGATTCGTAGGCATCGTTGGCGTGCTTGCCGCCATAGCATGGGGAGCTGGGCTGGTGAATACGTTGTACTTTGCTCCGAAAGCTTCTGCCCAGATGCTGAGGCTTGAAGATGAATTGAAAAATACGCAGGCGACTTATGAAATTCAACCGCGTGTTTTTTATGAAGACCTGAAAAACGTTGTTCTGTATGTGGAAGATGTTCGCGCTGGAACTGGCGCGGCGAGATGGCGCCAGGTATTTCTCGCCGATCTTACGGATCCGGTCTCGCCCAAAGTCACCACGGCTGAGGAAGCCACGGTCGCAAGTACCGACAATCAGACGCTCACGATGCGTCTGCAGAACGGCATGCAGCACCAGATAGCATCTGACCGGCCTGACCAATATACGATATCGACGTTCGCCCAGACTGATTTACCTCTGGAAGCCACGTCTACGCCTGATCCGCACCTCGGCCACAGCGATGCGCCAGTTCTGGCCATGTCGAACCATGAGCTGGTCGAACGCGCAAGACGACCCGGCGGACGCTGGTATCAGATCGAGTTGGAGCGCCGCTATGCCTATCCCACTGCCTGCCTCGTGCTGCTGCTCGTCGGCGTGCCTTTGGGGATCTCGTCCAAGCGTGGAGGCAAGGGTGCGGGCTTTGTGCTGACAATTGTGCTGGTGTTTGTCTATTACTTTTTGTCGAGCGCAGGTGTGGCATTGGCGCGCCAGAATAAGCTGCCAGTACTTGCCGGGGTGTGGATGGCAAATCTTCTCTTCGGGATTTCCGGTATCTTCTTTCTGCGCCAGATGTCGATGGGAGGAGCAGCCCTTGCCGCAGTTGTGTCGGCTGGATCATGGTTTCGATGGAGAAAGCCCTCAACTTCATCGGGAGCCGTCGCAGCGGCTGAACGCGCTATCTCGAAACGGCATGTGCGCGGACGCTTCCCACTTATCCTGGACGAATATGTAATTCGCCAGTTTCTTTCCGTGCTCACTATGGTGCTGGCCGCGTTCGTCATGTTAATGCTCGTCTTCACTTTTTTCGAGCTGCTGGGTGACATTATCCGTAATCAGACGCCCTTTATCATCGTCGGCGAATATCTCCTCAACCTCACACCCAGCATGATTTACATCATCACGCCTTTGAGCGTGCTGATTGCCGTTCTCGTCGTATTCGGCGGCTTGAACCGGACGAATGAGCTTACTGCAATGAAGGCAACGGGCACGAGTCTGTACCGCATTGTCGTGCCAATCCTGGTCATCGCTTCCGTCTTGTCTCTATCCCTCTTTCTCTTTGATGAGGCGTATCTGCCGGCTGCCAATCGCAAGCAGGAGGCGCTGCATAACGTCATCAAAGGCAGACCGGCGCAGACCTATCTCCGTCCCGACAGGAAATGGATGTTTGGTATGCCGCAGGCGGGTCAGCCGGGCCGTATCTTTTATTACGAGTTTTTTGATCCGGACAACGATCGTTTCGCCAATATCACGGTTTTCGAATTTGACCCGGCGACATTCTCGCTATCTCGACGCATCTTTGCAGCAGGCGCGCATTGGGACCCGCAGATTCATCGTTGGATCTTTGAGCACGGGTGGCAGCGCAGTTTCAATGGAGACGAGGTCACGAATTTCCATACGTTTGAGGTAAGCACATTTCCGGAAATTGTCGAGCAGCCACAGTACTTCAAGAAAGAAACGCGACCTTCGCAGGAGATGAGTTTCAATGAGTTGCAGCGATACATCCGCGATCTGCGACAGAGCGGACTGGATACTATGCGGCTTCGCGTACAACTGAATCGCAAGCTGGCTTATCCAGTCATCACGCTTGTCATGGCAATACTGGCGATTCCCTTTGCGCTTTCCATGGGCAAGCGGGGATCGCTTACTGGCGTCGGAATCGCTATCGGCATGGCCATTGCATATATGTTTGTAGATGGAATGTTTGAGGCCATGGGGAATGTGAACATGCTGCCAGCGTTTCTCGCGGCATGGTCACCAGATGTGCTGTTTGCACTGGCCGGAAGTTATTTGCTATTGCGCACACCCACTTGATGCGACGTTTCCCGGCCCGCGAGAATCACATACCCAGACCGACGAAGGACTGATGCTTAAAGATCTGCAACCGCTCTTACCATATATGCGCCGCTACCGTCGCGGCTTCTTCTGGGGAGGGGTGTCGGTTGTCCTCAGCAATTTAATCTGGATATTTTTCCCGCAGGTCATTCGAGTTGCGATTGACGACTTGAACGCTGGCGTTACGGAGCGAAAAATCTGGCTATATGCAGGATTGCTGGTTGGAGTTGCAGTCGCAAAGGGCATCTTTTTGTTTCTGACGCGCTGGATCATCATTGGCGTTTCGCGCGACATTGAATTCGACCTGCGTAATGACTTGTTCCAGCAACTGGAAAGACAGTCCGCAGCCTACTATCAGCAGCACCGGACTGGCGACATCATGGCCCGCATGACGAACGACCTCAACGCCGTGCGCATGCTGCTCGGGCCAGCCATTATGTACAGCGCCAACACCATCCTGTTCTCCATAGGCGCGCTGTTTTTCCTCCTCCAAATAAGCCCATTCCTTACTTTGGTTGCGCTGGTGCCACTGCCATTAGCCAGCATTCTTGTCCAGGCCATGGGGCGGAAAATCCACGAGCGGTTTGAGCGCATCCAGGCAATGTTTTCTGACATTTCCGCGCAAGCGCAGGAGAATTTTTCCGGCGCGCGGCTGGTGCGCGCCTTTGCACAGGAAGAGGCGCAGATCACTGCCTTCGAGAAATCAAACCGGGAATATATCCGCCGTGGCCTGCGGCTGGTGCAGTTGATGGGAATGCTGTGGCCAACGCTGGAATTCGTGCTCGGTCTGGCGATGGCCATTACGTTGCTTGTCGGCGGACACGAAGTCTTGTCGCACCGCATCAGCGTCGGCGATTTCGTGGCATTCACTACCTACATGCTGATGCTCACCTGGCCGGTGATCGCGCTCGGTTGGGTCGTCAATTTGTTCCAGCGCGGGACGGCATCCATTGTGCGCATTGATGAGCTCTTGAAGGCTGAACCCTCTATTGATGATCGCAACGCAGATACTTCGATTCCTGCGGATTTCACGCTGCGAGGAGAAATAGAATTCCGCGATCTGAGCTTCTCCTATAGCCAGGATGATCGCAACGGCGCTGAGGTGCTGCGCGATGTTTCGCTGAGGATCCCTGAAGGAAGCAGCCTTGCGCTGGTAGGACCTACCGGGTCCGGCAAATCTACACTCGTAAATCTGATTGCACGTATTTATGACGGCGAGCCCGGCAGCATTTTGATTGATGGGCGTCCTATCCGTGAATATCCACTCAATGTGCTACGGGCGAATATCGGGTTCGTCCCCCAGGAAACATACCTTTTCAGCGAGACCATCCGCGGAAACATCGCGTTCGGCGTGCCCCACGCGACGGCAACAGAGGTCTTTCGCGCAGCGGAAGCCGCCCACATCCGTAAAGAATTTGAAGAGTTCCCCGCCGGATTCGAGACCATGGTAGGCGAGCGCGGCCTTACGCTTTCAGGCGGACAGAAGCAGCGCTCTGCGCTGGCGCGGGCGATTCTGCGTTATCCGCGCATTCTCATTCTCGATGACTCGCTGGCGAGCGTAGATACTTACACCGAGGAACTGATCTTGGAGGAGTTGCGGTCGATCATGCGCGACCGCACGACTATTCTGATTTCGCACCGCATCTCAACCGTTCGCCACGCAGATCAGATCGCCGTCCTTATCGCCGGTAGAATCGTCGAATTGGGAACGCACGACGAACTGCTTGCGCGAGGCGGTCACTATTCAAATCTCTTTCAGAAGCAATTGCTCGAAGAAGAGCTGGCGGTAGCGCGTTAAGCCGTCCAGCGCGACCCGATTGGCCCTTCCGTTGCAGAAGCTGCGGACACCGACGTTAACGCGTTGGTGGAACCCGGCGCGGAAAACTGCCGCAGCGTTTCGGGGTCCTGCGCTGCCTGCCGCCATGCTTCACGCACTGGCCAGATGCACTCGATAGCTTTGCGGAAGCGCTCGGGAGAGGACAGCCGGGAACCTTCGAGGCATAAGGCAAAGATCGCAGCGTAGAACTCTGACAGAGCCTTGGCCGGGCCGCCCGCTTCCATGCGCAGGCGCGATTGCAGATGTATCAGAATGTCGAGCACACGCTTGACGGCAATTCGGCGCTCTTGAACATCGCCCACTCCCGTTGCAGCTATGGCGCGATTCAGGAAGCGGACCATGCCGTCGTAGAGGGCGACAATCAATTCAACGCCATTTTTCCCGGCAACAGATTGCTGTTGATAACTTCTGTTCTGCATGGCGCCTATCCTTTGTTCTGGTTGTATCCGGTGATGGCGCTGTACATCTCGTCAATCTGTTGGAGCTGCTGCGGAATCTGGGTCAGGATGAAGTTCGCCTGGTTCAGTTTAGTCGTCAACTGCGTTTTCTGCGCGTTGATTGCTGTTTCTTCATTATTGATGTTGGTGATCAGCTGCGATTCAACCGTGGAGTTCTCCTGCAATGCTAGCCTCATGGCGCCGTTGCTGGCGCTGCTGCCGAGATTGTTGAGCACGGATGAAAAGTTGCCGCCAAATGAAGTGAATCCGCCACTTGGCTGGAAGAAATTCACCACATCCTCGTAGTTGCTGTTCAGGATGCTGCCCAGGGTGTCGGTATTCAGCGAAAGTGTTCCGTCGTTGTTGACACTGAAGCCAAGCTGAGTAATCGAGGTAACGCCATTCGACTGCGAAGAGCCGAACGTCACCGTTGTCCCACTGGTGGTGTCATGAGGCCGCTGCTGTCTACACTAATTGCACCTGTCGCTCCGCTGGTGGCATTCGTGAGGCTCAGGGTGGCGCTTGTTCCTGCTGTCATTACTGCCGCTGTCACGCCAATATTGGCGCTGTTGATCGCCGCCGCCAGCCCAGCCAATGTCTGTTTGCCCGATGGGACGGCAATCGACTGCGCCGTGCCGCCTCCTATGCTGATTGAGATGTTCCCCGACAGCACATCCGACGCTCCAATAGAAGAACTGGGAGCGGTGTTCGCAGGCTGGAGATATGTCAGCGCTGATTGCAGCGCCTGCTGAATGGTCGCAATGGTTGGGTTGCCGAATAGAGGCTCCGGCTCGCCGCTCGAATCATTGCCTTCCTGCGTGTTCAGGTCCTGGAGGACTTTGTTGTAGTCCGTCACGAACGTATTGAGGGCCGATTCCACGTCTGAATTGTTGTTCGTGATCTCAACCTGCACGCTTTCACCCGGATTGGCGCTCAATAGCTGGAATGTCACGCCCTGGATCGCGTTCGTCACCGTGTTTGACGCGCTGGTGACGGAGACCCCATCTATCGTAAGCTGCGCGTCGGCGCCAGCCTGAGTCTGCGTGAAATTGACCACCGTCGAAGTTTTCGTGTCCTGCAGGCTGCTTAATACCGAGATCGAACTGCTGGCTCCGCTCGTTTGGCTTACAAGCGAGAGGCGCGAGCCGGAGGAGTCCGTAATCACGTTGGCCGTCACACCATAGCTGCCTGAATTGATGGCGTTGGCCAATGTGCCCAGCGTGTTGTTGGTTGAATCGATCGTGATCGTCTTGCCATTGATAACCAGGCTGCCGTTAAGCGTGTCGGCGGCGTTGTTGAGCGTTGTGCTCGCATACGACGACGTTGCCGCCAACGACTGGACAGTGATGGTATGGCTCCCCGCGATCGCGGAGGTCGAAGCCGAGCTCAACGCAAGCACATTCGTGTCGGAACTCGATCCCTGCTTTTCCGCCAGCACTCCCTGAAAATCCGTCAACGACTGCATTGCCGTCGAAAGTGAGTTGAGGTCTGTGCCGATGCTGCTCAGGGTTGTGTCCTGCGATTGCAGAGCGGTCAACTGGTTCTTCCACGGCGTTTCTACCGCCTGCATGTTCGCTACAATCTGGTTGACGGTTGACGTTACGTCAAATCCTGCGCCGCTTGTGGGCGATCCGAATGACAGTCCGACTGTTCCCATATCAGTGTTATCGACGCTTTCCGTCCAGACTTCACTGCGCCGCTTTTCCTCTATCTGGATAAGCAATCAAATAGCCTTCTTGCCAAGCAATCGTTGAGCAGACCCAAAGAAAACAGGGAGCCTCGAAAGGCTCCCCGGATACAGCAACTGCTGCCGAACTACTGAAGCAGTTTCGTGACCAGCTGCTCGCTGCTGTTGGCCTGTGCCAGAGCGCTGATGCCGGTCTGGCTCAGAATTTCATATTTTGAGAGATTCGAGGTCGCCGACGCGTAGTCGGTGGCCTGGATGGAGTTCTGCGCTGAAGCCACGTTTTCCTGCTCGGTGCTTTCAACGTTGCTGACGGCGTTGAGAGTATTGATCTGTGCGCCGGTGTAGCCACGCTCCGCCGCTACATCCTGCACTGCGCTGTATACATCGTTCAACGCGGTCTGGGCATTGGCCGCTGATGTTAGGTCGTCCGTGCTCAACTTGACGCTGTCCGCGGCAACCGGGGCATAAACGAGGGTAGATGTCGCAGTGCCCGCTCCGGATGTATAGGTAAGACCAGCCGAACCCGTGCTGTCTCCCACCGCTGCGCTCGAAAGAGCGGCAAGAGTAATTGTGTCAGCAAAGCCTCCACCCTTTGTCCCGTCGCCGGTAAAGATCTGAAAATTGCCGCCGAAGACCTGCTGACCGTTATACGCGGTGGTGCTGCCTATGTTGCTGATCTCGTCCAGAATTGATTGGAACTCGGAGTTGGCAGCGCTGTCCTGCGTCGCATTCAGCGTTCCATTGGAGGCTTCCGTCGCCAGCGTGACGGCGCGGTTCAGCAGGTTCGTTACCTGCGAAAGTGCCCCATCAGCCACCTGCAGCAAACCCACGCCTTCACTGGCGTTGGTCGAAGACTGCGTCAGAGCGGCAGAGTTAGCGCCAAGCCCATTTGCGAGTGAAAGGCCGGCTGCATCGTCGGCCCCAGAGTTGATGCGCGAGCCGGACGAGAGTTGAGTCAGCACATCCTGCAAGCTCGACTGCGTCTGGTTCAGGTTATTTTCCGCATAGATAGCGGAAATGTTATTCAGGACACCCAATGACATATTCGTTGTGCTCCTCTTCGATTGATTTAGGTTGCCCGCTTCGGGTGCCTGACCGGCGCAGGAACAAGATGTTCGTGACCGGGTCACCGTTTCCACAGGAACCACGTTACCCACAGCATTCATCGGCCTGTCGCAAAAGCACTTTATAGGTGAAACGAACCAGGCCGATGTTTGGCACGTAAAGTGCGCGTGGCAGGAAGATCAACTGCGCATCATTTCAGGAGGCGTCTATTTATCAATTTTTCTGCCCCACCGCCGATAAGCCAGACAGTATTCATCGGAGGATCTCTGGACATGATTGTGCTCACACGGCTCAATGGGCAGGCCATGGTCGTCAACAGCGACCTGATTAAGTATGTGGAGTCTTCTCCGGATACCACGCTGACGCTGATTCACGGCGAAAAGATCGTTGTCTCGGAACTGTGCGAGGAAGTTTTACGGCGAATCACTGCATATCGATTCACGCTTCTATGCAGCGTCGCAGCGCAGCTCTCAGCAAGCAGCACTGTAGACCTGGCAAGCGTTGCTGCGAACGCGGCGGGGCAGCGCGCCATGGCGGTGGAGCAAGCCATACATTTAGGAGAGCTGCCTGACGAATCCGACGAACTCGCGTTGCAACGCCGGCGCCGGAATGATGCCTGACGATCTGCGCCTGCAATTCCACTTTGGAATGACTCATTGGAAAGAAATTCATCATGGATAAGAGCAGCTTTGGTGGAGTAATACTTGCGCTGGCTGGAATTCTGGCTGGCCTGTTGATGGAGGGGGGCCGTGTGGGCCAGATTCTGCAGCCTACTGCGGCCATGATCGTTCTCGGTGGAACGCTCGGAGCTGTCATGCTGCAGTTTCCGCTGGCGACTGTCGGCGCGGCATTTAATCGTCTGGCAAGCGTCTTCGTCTCAAAGAAAGTCGACAGCGAAGCCACCGTCCAGCTGCTGTTGAGCTTCGCCAACAAGGCGAGGCGCAGCGGCATCGTGTCGCTTGACCAGGACCTGCCCACGATTTCCGATGGTTTTCTCAAGCAGGCTCTCACGCTGGCAGTGGACGGCACCGAGCCAACTGAACTGCGCAAGATCATGGAACTTCAGCTAGACAATCATGCAGAAAGAGAAGAAGCCATTCCATCTGTCTTCGAATCTGCCGGCGGATTCGCGCCCACCATTGGCATCATTGGCGCGGTGATGGGCCTCATCCAGGTCATGCAGCATCTTGACCACATCGACGAAGTGGGCCGTGGCATCGCCGTCGCCTTCGTCGCGACGATTTACGGTGTCGGCTCGGCCAACATTTTCTTCCTTCCTTCGGCGGGCAAGCTCCGTTTTCACCTGAACGAAGAACAACGCATCAGGGAAATGACGCTCGAAGGCGTCATCTCGATCATCGAAGGCATGAACCCGCGCATGATTGAGGTGAAGCTGCAAAGCTTCATGGCAGAGCGCCGAAAAAAGCCGGAAGGACAGGAAGCATGAAACGACGCCAGGGCAAGCACAGTTTCAACCATGAGCGCTGGCTCATATCCTATGCTGACTTCATCACTCTGCTCTTTGCCTTTTTTGTCGTTTTGTATGCCACATCCAAGGCCGACCAGCGGAAACAGGCCGAGGCTGCAGCCTCCATTAACTCGGCTTTTCGGGCACTGGGATTGTTTCAGTCGGCATCCCCGGCAAAAGGCAGCCTGACGGCCGCTACAGCCCTTGCAACATCGCAGGAAGTTCCCGTGACTCCCATGAATGTTGTGATGGGCGACGAGATACTTGGCTCCCCGGAAGTTCAGCAGGACTTTGAGCGCATCAAGCGCGACCTGGAAGGCCGTCTCTCCAACCAGATCGCCCGCCACGTTGTTGCGCTTCGCATTGGTCGGGAAGGGCTCGTCATATCTCTGCGGGAGGCAGGATTTTACGACAGCGGCTCCGCCGTGCCTCGCCCTGTGTCCGTCACAACTCTCGGCCAGATTGCCGATGCCCTGCGCGCCACCCCATACGATGTCCGCATCGAAGGCCACACCGATAATGTGCCCATTCACACTGGGCAGTTCGACTCCAACTGGGAGCTCTCGACGACCCGCGCAACGCACTTGGCCCGCATATTCATCGTCGGCCATCATTTCGCCCCGGCACGGCTCTCCGCATCCGGTTATGCCGAATACCATCCCGCAACGACCAATGCAACTGAAGAAGGCCGCGCGCAGAACCGCCGTGTCGACATAATCGTGCTGCCGCGGATAACCGTGCCGCAGGCACCAGTCATACCTGTTCCCTTAACCAAGCCTGCCGCAATCGCAGCCGTGATTCCAGCCTCGACTGCAACAGCAAAAGCTACAACTAAGCCGCTCCCATAAGCTTCACAATGACGCTCTTGCGCCGCTGCCCATCGAACTCGGCATAAAAAACCTGCTGCCATGTCCCAAGATCAAGCCGGCCATCTGTAATGGGCAGAGTCACCTCATGATGCAGGAGCAACGCCTTCAAATGCGCGTCCGCGTTGTCTTCACCGGTCTGATGGTGACGGTAGTCAGGCCGCGCCGGCGCCAGTTTTTCCAACCACTCCTGAATGTCAGCGATCAAGCCACTTTCTAAGTCATTGACATAGATGGCAGCTGTGATGTGCATGGCGGAGACAAAGCAGAATCCGTCGCGGATTCCGCTGCGCGCAACGATCTCTTCGAGTTGAGGCGTCAGCGGCACAATTTCCCGCCGCTTTTTTGTATGGAAAAACAGATATTCCGTATAGGTTTTTACTGCTCCCGCGATGCTACTCATGAAAATTTCCTTTGCCTTTTTAGCAAAGCTATCATTGTAGTAAGTATGAATGCGCGTCTTTCGCCGGAAGATAAGTATTACGACGCCATCGATAAAGTCGCCAACGGCGATCTTACCGGTGCGGTAGCTGATTTTCGCTCCTGCCTTGCCGCTGATCCTTCGATGCTCGACGCCATGCACGGGCTGATTCACGCGTTCAAAGACCTGGGTGAACTGGATGAAGCCATCAGCGTCGCACTGCGGTTATCGGAGATCGATCCCGATGACGTTCTCGCGCACACCAGCCTGTCCATTTTGTATCAAACCAAAGGCATGGTTCCTGAGGCCGAAGCGGAAGCCACGAAGGCCAAGCTGCTCGGATGGAAGCTTCAGTTGCGCCGGCAACGTGAGGACGCGGGTGCTGTGTGACCTCTGAACTTCACAAAAAGCCTGATACATTGCTCCGACGCATGTACACTGCGCTCACAGAAGCTTATGGGCCGCAGCATTGGTGGCCGGCAAAGACCAGGCTTGAAGTCATCGTAGGAGCCTATCTCACACAAAACACCTCGTGGCGGGGGGTCGAAAAGTCTATCGAGAACCTGCGGGCACGAGACATTCTCAACCTCGATGGCCTGCGCGCAATCTCACAAGCAGAACTGCAGACGCTCATCAAACCGTCAGGCTTTATGCAGCGCAAGGCTTCGTCGATCAAAGCCTTTATCGAATTTCTGGACCGGGAGTACGATGGATCGATTGTTCGGCTTTCTTTGCAGAACGCGACAACGACATGGCAGCAGTTATTGGCCCTTCCCGGTGTTGGACCGGAAACTGCGGACGCTATTCTCCTCTACGCTCTCGGCCAGCCAGTTATGGTGGTTGACGAATACCTGCGAAGGCTCGTCACGCGTCATGGGCTGGCGCCGGAAAAAGCACGCTACACAGAAATTCAGCAGTTAGCAGTCAAGGCGTTTTCTGAAGAAGATGCAGCTTCGCTCACGAAATATTACAACGAGTTCCATGCTGTGGTCGTTGAACTCGGTAAACGTCACTGCAAGCGGAAGGCGGAATGCGACGGCTGTCCACTGTCGAAAACCGAATTCCATCCACCAAGACTGCTTTTCAACAAAGCTATGCAACGCTAGACAACGGCAGCCAAAACGTGAATACCGACCCATGATCTCGTTGGCTCTTCACCTCGATACCACCGCCATGGGCTATAAGAATTGCCTTAACAATTGCCAGTCCCATACCGCTTCCTGCGACTCGATCGCGCTGACTGCTGCCGCGGAAGAATTTATCGAAGATAAACGGCTGCTCAGCCTCATCGATGCCGGTTCCGTGGTCTGCGATATGAATCGACAGTCTTTCATCCTTTACTCCAGCGACGATTTCAATGGAGGATTTTGCAGGTGAATACTTCACGGCATTCTCTATGAGATGACGCAGGACCCGCCGCACCAGTTCGCGGTCCAAGGCTATCTGCGGGAGCGGCTCCTGGATTTGTACTTCTACCATGCGCCCGCGAAGCCGTGGCTGCTCTTCCTGCAAGACTGCGTCAATCAAGTCGCGCACATTTTCAAGTTCCGGGTGCACATGCAAGCCGGCTGTATCCAGTTGCGCCATTTCGACTGCTTCGCCAATGAGACGGTCCAGCCGTAGACTCTCTTCATCTACAACGGCGTATAATTCGTCCCGCTCAGGGTCCGGAAGCGGCGGATGGGCAATCAGCGCAGTCGCGGCGGCGCGAATTGCCGTCAATGGAGTTCTCAGTTCGTGCGTCACCGAATCGAGCAACGCGTGGCGCAGACGTTCTCCTTCCTCCATTGCTTCCATGTGGCTTGAGCGCTCAAGAGCCGCAGCGCGCTCGAGCGCAATGGCAACCAACCCGCCGATGGCCTCATACATCTCCTCCGAATACGTTCCATTCATCACTGCAAGCGCTCCGGCAGACTGCATTCCGAGAAGAAGCGGAATAAGGTAAGCATCATCCATGCGGCGAACGCCCGCTTCAGCATTGCGGGCGGCCATCTTTAGCTCGGCCGTGGGGAACAGTTCATTCTCAGGATCGGAGTAGTATGCAGCATCTTGTCCGGTAACATAGAGCGCCACGGCTCGCATGCCAAAAACCCTGGCTGCAATGGAAGGCGTGGCGCGTGCCAGCCCGCGCAGGTCCTCATATAGAAGTAGTTGCTGGCTGAATTCGTACAGGCGCTCCACCTCTCTCCTCCGTCGCTCCGATAGTTCGCTTTGTCGGCGCTCGCTCTCTGACAAATGGCTGACCAGGACGCTGGTTCCAAGAAAGACGGAAAGCGTTACCCAGTTCTGAGGCTCGGCGATTGTGAGCGCCCCAATGGGGGGCAGGAAAAAGAAGTTGTAAAGCAGCGTACAGAGAATCGAGAGATACACAGAATGGGCCAGCCGCCATCGCGTCGCCACAATCAGCACCAGCACAAGAAAACACAACGCTACTGTAGTCACGTTCACATGGACCACTCGCCGGAACAGGACAACCAATCCGCAAGCTGCCGCAGTGGATGCTGCATAGTGCAGAATCTCTGTCCCGGCTTGCTTGTTGTGCTTCAGCATCTCAAGCGCGATGATACTGTATCGAAGTATGGCTGAACGAGTTCTGGTCATTGATGACGAAATGCAGATTACGCGGGTTCTACGTGCCGCGCTTTCCGCTCATGGTTATGATGTGCGCACTGCCAATGAGCCCGAAGAGGCACTTCGCCTGGTTCAGGACTGGACGCCGGATCTGATCATCACCGATCTGATGATGCAGGGCATGACCGGCGTCGAGCTTTCCCGCACAGTGCGCGCAAAAAGCGACGTGCCAATCCTCGTGCTTTCCGTTCGTGACCAGGAGCGCTCAAAGATCGAAGCGCTGGATGCGGGCGCCGACGATTATGTAACTAAGCCGTTCAGCACACAGGAATTGCTTGCACGTGTGCGAGCCCATCTGCGCCGGGCGCCGGAGCGCAACACGAACGCGCCAATTGAAACCGGTGACTTCATTGTGGACACAGCCGCTCACAGCGTCACAGTTAAGGGCCGACCCGTCCATCTAACACCGAAAGAGTTCGAACTGCTCCTTCATTTCGCGCGCAACGCTGGCAAGGTCATAACACATCGAGCGCTGCTCACTGCTGTCTGGGGAGCGCAGTCTGCGCAGCAGCCAGAATATCTGCGCGTGTTTGTAGGCCAGCTGCGTAAGAAGCTCCAGGGCGATTCAGACAAAGAATATATTCAGACTGAACCTTGGGTCGGTTATCGTTTTCTCCCGGATGGCGGATCTGAGTAATTTCTCCATTTACGGCTTCCTTATAAATCCCTTACACCCGGTTTAGCGTGTAACCCATTTACTAAGTAAAGGCTTGCTGCGACAAGTTTCTGAAAAGGGCGCGCTATGTGGGATCTCTTAATGCTTGTATTCACGATTATCTTTTTCGTCGTTGCCCTGCTGTATGTGGGTGCCTGCGAGCGCCTGAGGTAGGCAATACATGAGCATGCTTACTCTGGTCATCCTCGCCGTCACGGTTCTCATGATGGTCTATCTAGTAGTGACCCTGCTCTATCCGGAGAAATTCTGAAGATGACAGCTAACGGCTGGCTCCAGTTCCTTGTTCTTTTTATCGCACTGCTGGTCTTTATGCGCCCGCTTGGTGTCTACATTGCCCGCGTGCTCGAAGGCGAGCGCACGTTTCTCTCCCCGGTTCTGCGGCCTGTTGAGAGACTGATTTACCGGGTCTCAGGCATACATCCTAACGAAGAAATGACCTGGCGCGAGTACTCCGTCGTGCTGCTTCTTTTCAGTTTCGTTTCCATGCTGCTTACATACGTTATTGAACGCGTGCAGCATTTTCTTCCCTGGAACCCACAACGCCTTACAGCGGTGGCGCCCGATCTAGCCTGGAATACCGCTGCTTCATTCACTACGAACACCAACTGGCAGTCTTATACGCCGGAAACCACCATGAGCTACTTCACCCAGATGGTTGGCCTCGCGTATCACAACTTTCTGAGCGCCGCAGTCGGCATCGCCGTTGCCATCGCGCTGGTTCGCGGCATCGCACGCAAAGAGTCGAAAACTATCGGGAACTTCTGGGTGGACGCTACCCGCTCGGTGCTCTACATCCTGCTGCCCATCTGCCTTATCTATGCAGGCATACTTGTCCAGCAAGGAGTTGTACAGAACCTCAAGCCTTACACCAGCGTTGCGACCCTCGAACAGCACAGCCAGATCCAGACCATCGCGCAAGGTCCGGTAGCCTCGCAGGAAGCCATCAAAATGCTTGGCACAAATGGTGGCGGTTTCTTCAACGCGAACAGTGCGCATCCGTTCGAGAACCCAACTCCATTCACTAATTTCCTGGAGATGTTTTCGATTTTCATCATTCCAGCAGCCCTGACCGTGACGCTCGGCAGGATGACGAATTCGAGAGGCCATGGATGGGCCGTGTTCGCCTGTATGTCCGTGCTTTTCATCGCCGGATTCATTACTGCCTACTGGGCAGAATCGCAGCCTCATCCATTGCTTCATGGCGTAGACCAGCGCGCAGGCAACATGGAAGGCAAAGAAGTACGCTTCGGCGTCTCACAATCCGCCCTGTTTGCCACAGTTACGACCGATGCCAGTTGCGGCGCAGTCAACTCCATGCACGATTCCTTTACGCCTCTCGGCGGCATGGTGCCACTGGCCAACATCATGCTGGGCGAAATTGTCTTCGGCGGCGTCGGCGCGGGGCTTTACGGCATGCTGATCTACGTAGTGCTTTCAGTCTTTATCGCAGGACTGATGGTCGGGCGCACGCCTGAGTATCTCGGCAAGAAAATTGAATCCTACGACGTGAAGATGGCCATGCTCTATGTGCTTATCTTCCCACTCATCATCCTCGTGCTCACAGCAATCTCTGTGCTCTCACCACAGATGGGCCTGAGCAGTTTAACAAACAACGGTCCACATGGTCTGAGCGAGATTCTATACGCCTTCACTTCAGGCGCTGGAAACAACGGCTCGGCATTTGCCGGCCTCACCGCCAATACGCACTGGTACAACCTGAGCCTTGGATTCACGATGCTCATCGGCCGTTTTCTTATGATGATCCCGATGGTAGCGCTGGCCGGCAATCTGGCGCAGAAGAAGAGCGTGCCTCCCTCTCCCGGAACGTTTCCGGTAAATACCGGCCTTTTCACCGTGCTGTTGACCAGTGTCATTCTCATTGTCGGCGCGCTAACGTTTTTCCCGGCGCTAAGCCTGGGACCAATTCTTGAACACCTGCTGCTGCATGCGGGACAGCTTTTCTAAGGCAGGGAGATAACAAATGGCAGAGAAACAGAGTCTCTGGAACCCGGTCATTCTGCGCCAGGCGATTGTCGCCGCTTTCACCAAACTCAATCCACGAGCCATGGTGAAGAACCCAGTCATGTTTGTCGTGGAAATTGGAAGCGTGCTTACTTCAGCGCTGCTGATTGCGGACCTTGTCCGGCGCCAACCCGGCTTCCCATTTGATCTGCAGATCACACTGTGGCTCTGGTTTACCGTTCTCTTTGCCAACTTTGCGGAAGCAATGGCGGAAGGCCGTGGCAAGGCGCAGGCAGACACCCTGCGCAAAGCCAAAGGCGAGACCATGGCTTATCGCTATCGTAAAGACGGCAGCCTTGAAGCTGTGTCCAGCTCACAACTACGCATCAACGACACTATTAAGGTTGAATCTGGGCAATTCATCGCAGGCGATGGCGAAGTCATCGAAGGCGTCGCATCTGTTGACGAGTCTGCCATCACCGGCGAATCCGCTCCCGTCATTCGAGAAGCTGGCGGCGACCGTTCCGCGGTCACGGGTGGAACGCGCGTTCTTTCCGACTGGATCAAGATTCGCATCACCTCAAATCCCGGTGAAACCTTTCTCGACCGCATGATCGCCTTGGTCGAAGGAGCCCAACGGCAAAAGACTCCAAACGAAATAGCGCTCAGCATCCTCCTCTCAGGACTGACAATCGTCTTCCTCCTCGCCGTTGCGACGCTGCAGCCTTTCGCGATCTACTCGCATGCGCCACAGACAATCTTTGTTCTGGTTTCATTGCTCGTCTGCTTGATTCCCACGACCATCGGTGGGTTACTCTCAGCCATCGGAATCGCTGGCATGGATCGGCTGGTGCAATACAACGTGCTCGCGATGTCCGGACGCGCCGTGGAAGCTGCGGGCGATGTAAATACCCTTCTGCTCGACAAAACCGGAACCATAACTCTTGGCAATCGTCAGGCGGCAGAGTTCCTGCCCGCCCCCGGCATCAGCACGGAGCGCCTTGCCGATGCAGCACAGCTCGCCTCGCTCTCCGACGAAACGCCAGAAGGCCGCTCCATCGTCGTCCTCGCAAAAGAAACATACAATCTGCGCGGACGCGACTTGACCGGCATGCATGCCGAGTTCGTTCCCTTCAGTGCCCAGACCCGTATGTCAGGCGTCAACCTGCCGGGAACCATGGTTCGCAAAGGCTCCGCCGACGCAATTGCGCGTCATTTGGAGCAACACGGGTCGAGCCTTCCTCGAAAAGTGACAGATAGAGTCGAGGAAATCGCCCGTCTTGGTGGAACGCCATTGGTGGTATCAGAAAACAGCACCGCGCTCGGCGTCGTCCACCTCAAGGACATCGTCAAAGGCGGCCTCAAGGACCGGTTGGCGCGCCTGCGCGCGATGGGGATTCGCACCATCATGATCACCGGCGACAATCCACTCACCGCCGCCGTCATTGCCCGTGAGGCTGGCGTTGATGATTTTCTCGCTGAAGCAAAACCCGAAGACAAAATGACCCTGATCAAGTGCGAGCAGGCAAAAGGCAAACTCGTCGCCATGACCGGAGATGGCACTAACGACGCGCCCGCGCTCGCTCAGGCCGACGTAGGCGTTGCCATGAACTCCGGCACGCAAGCCGCCAAAGAGGCTGGCAATATGGTCGATCTTGACTCCAACCCGACCAAGCTGATCGAGATCGTCGAAATCGGCAAACAGTTGCTTATGACGCGCGGCGCGCTGACAACTTTTTCTATCGCTAACGATGTCGCCAAGTACTTCGCCATTATCCCCGCGATGTTCGCAGGCGTCTTCCCGGTGTTGAATGCGCTCAATATCATGCATCTCAAGACGCCGCACTCCGCCATTTTGTCGGCAGTCATATTCAATGCAATCATCATCATCGCGCTCGTGCCAATCGCGCTGCGCGGCGTCAAATATGAGCCGAAATCCGCACAGGCCCTGCTCCGGCGTAACCTCATCATTTATGGGGTCGGCGGCGTGATCGTCCCCTTTATCGGGATCAAGCTCATTGATGTTGTCCTGAACGGCCTGCATCTGGTCTGAGAAAGAATATGGGAAAAACACTGATCATTTCTCTCCGCTACACGTTAATGACGACTGTAATTTTGGGAATCGTCTATCCTCTCGTCGTAACTGTCTTTGCACATTTTGCATTTCGAGATAAAGCTAATGGGCAACTTGTCTCAAGAAGCGGCCAGGTCATCGGCTCCAGAATCATCGGGCAGGGTTTCACCAGCGACATGTACTTTCATAGCCGCCCATCCGCTGCAGGCAACGGCTATGATGCAACCTCATCCGGCGGCTCGAATCTTGCCGCGTCAAGTCGGAAGCTTGTCTCGCGTATTGAAGGCGACGTCGCAAAATATCAGCAGAATGGAAACAATCAGCCGGTTCCCATTGACCTGGTCACAGCCTCCGGCTCTGGCCTCGATCCTGACATATCGCCCACAGCCGCATACTTTCAGGTTGTGCGCGTGGCTCGGGTGCGACATCTCAACCAGGAGGCAGTGCGCAATCTCGTTACAGCCCACATTCAGCCGCGCCAGTTCGGCATCTTCGGAGAGCCCCGCGTTAACGTACTTGAACTGAATCTCGCCCTCGATCAGATGCAATAGCGCATCTGCTCCAGCACCTGTACGAGCTTAGCGGCAGCCATCCGAAGCTCATTATCCGTTGTCAGACAGTCTGGACAGAGACGTAGCCACGGCCCGCGCGCGTCTGTGATCACACCACGCTCTGCCAATTTCTTGGAAATGGCGGCGGCATTATCCAACCGTACTGCGAGAAACGCCCCATGCTCAGTATCACCGCCGACAGCCTTGACGCCGATGTCGATTAGGTAGCTCTTGAATCTCGTCAATAGATCCAGGCCATAGGCGCGTAACCTTTCGACGCCCATAGCCAGCGCGAATCGCTGACCGCTCCGCGCCTGATAGTACGTCAGCACCGGTGGCGTCGATTCAAGAAACGCATCGCCGCCGAATCGCAACTTCGGCGGATCAGGACGTTCATAGCCGAACATGTTTTCGCGTGCAAACCACCCTGTATCCAGCGGGCGCAGACCGCTACATAGAGCTTCCGGAGAAAGATACAGGAAACACGCACCTGGGCCACCGCGCAAATATTTGTAGCTGCCGCCGATCATAAAGTCAGCCTGCATTGCAGCCGCATCTAGAGGAAAGACCCCGACGGCGTGATAAGAATCCACCAGTAATCTGGCGCGGATCGCATGGCAGGCCTCGGCCAGGGATGGCAGATCGTGGATGATCTGACCGTCCATGAACATGACCTGCGAAATCACAACCAGATCAACGCCAGAACGCAAATGCTCGCGCAGCCGGGCCACGGTAAAACGGCCGTCCACATCCGGCTCAACCCACCGCATCTCGATGCGGTCAAGCGCAGCATATTGCTTGAGAATCAAATCGATGGAATCGAATTCGCCGCGTGTGCTTAAAACGCGAGGTCTGCCTGGAAGAGCATTCAGAATCGTCCGCAATCCCTGACCTGCTGAGGTCTTAGGCACAACGGAGTCGGCGCTAGGCGCGCCAATCAGCTTCGCAATCCGCGAACGAAACGCCTCCTGTTCGGCCAGCCACTTGTCCCAGGCATCACCCAGCTTTGTTTCCCACAGAGTTATCCCTTCGCGGACATCCTCTGCCATCTGATCCAGCGGCCTTCCGAGCGAGTGGTTTGCCAGATATATATGACCATTCGCGAGCGTGCGAGAAAACAGCGGCGCTATGCAGCGTTTAATCGCTTCTTCGCGCAGCGGGCCAGACGGAAGCCTATCCACAGCCTCCTGAATCAGGCAACTCATCGCTGCGTGAGCCCGGTTCGTATGGCAAACAACTCAGGGAAAAAGGTAAGATTCAATGCCTGCTTAAGAAACGCCACTCCTGAAGAGCCTCCCGTCCCAGGCCGGAAGCCAATGATGCGCTCTACCGTCTTCATGTGGCGAAAACGCCAGAGTTGAAAATACTCTTCTACATCAACGAGCTTTTCGCACATTTCGTAAGCGTCCCAGTGCTCACGCGGGTGCTCATAAATTTGTCGCAGCACATCAACCAGTTCATCGTTCTTTTCATATGGCTCTGACCAATTGCGCTCTACGCAAGCATCCGGTATCGCAAGTCCGCGCCGCTTGAGATGGCGCAGGAATTCGTCATAGATGCTCGGCGCTTCCAAGACTACCCGCAGGTCTTCGTGGATCTGCGGAAGATGTTCGAAGACTTTCAACGCCTCGCGGTTTTTGTTGCCCAGCAGAAACTCCAACTTGCGGTACTGGAACGACTGGAAGCCTGAGGCATGCCCGAGCACACCGCGAAATTCCATGTACTCCGACGGCGTAAGCGTCTCCAGCACTGCCCATTGATCGAAGAGCTGCATCTGTATGAGCTTGACCCGCGACAGAATCTTGAAGCAGGGATCAAGCTGGTCACGCTGCACATGCCTTATCGCGGCAGAGAGTTCATGTATCAGCTGCTTAATCCAAAGCTCAGATACCTGATGCTGAATAATGAACAGCATTTCGTCATGATGCTCAGGATGGGAGAGCGGATGCTGCTGCGCCAGCAGGCCATCCAGACACAGATACCCTGCATAGCTCATCCGGTCGCGAAAATCAGTGAAGATGCCGGATTCCAGTGGCCTTATGTTTTTCTCAATCGACGACATCACCCAGAATTATAGGAGTCCAGCAAAAAGAAAGCCTGACGGAACTGTGCCCGCCAGGCAGGGAGGCATACACCATTGAGAAAACGGAACAGAATGCCTGCTCATCACAAGGTTTGTCAAATACAAATTTGACAAGGTTCTACGGACAAGCGATTTCAGGTCATGTATCTTCGGGTTCGAACAGATTTCGGGATAGAAATGCAGGACATATTTATATAATCTGCCCCTGGGGCCAGCCGAAGCTCACTTGTCGATTCCCGGCTTGCGCGAACCGAGAATGAGACATGCTTTCAGTTCCTCCAATTCCTTATGAAGTATTTGACGGCTCCCACAAATCGAACGGAGTCATCGCTCACTCACCCTTTACTGTCGGACGGCTTCCGGGGCGTGACCTGGTTCTTGAGGACGTCCACGTCTCGCGCAAGCATGCTGAAATCATCTATGAAAATGCCGCCTTCCATGTGGTGGATATGGAGAGCCGCCACGGCACATTCGTCAACGGGATTCGTATACAGCGGCAACGCCTCTCCCCTCAGGACCTTCTTCATTTTGGGTCAATGGACGGCCCCAGAATGCGGTTCGGCATTGCGGACGCCACATCAACCTCCACAATTCGCGAACTGCTGGTGCAACTCCCCGCAGCTTCTAGTACTGGCAGCGGTTTAGAAAAGCTTAGCTGGTTCCTTGAAGCAGCACGGCGCTTGAATGCCGTTGGAGCAGTGGACCAAATCCTTAGTTGCCTGGTAGAAACCACGCTCGATCTCACAAAAGTGGAACGCGGCTACTTTTTCCTCTGCGATGAAACTGGACGGCTGAAGCTGGCTGCTGGCCGCAGCAACAAAGGTGAGACCCTCACTGATGACTCGACTCTCTCCCGAAGCGCCATTCAACAGGCCATGTCATCGGCGGGTGAGTTTATAATCACGGACACTCTTAAGGCGGAATCTGCGGTCCGTTCAGAGAGCATGATCATGCAGAACATTCGCTCGATCATTTGTATTCCACTACGCAGCCGGCGTGCGCAGTCTTCAAACAAAAATGATGCAGCAAGAAACAACTTGCTCGGCGTGCTTTACCTGGATAGCCGTTTGCACGCTGGCAATCTGACGCAAGTAGATAACGAAATGCTGCACACGATCGCATCTGAAGCTGCGGCGCTCATCGACAATGCCCAGCTCGCAATTGCGGAAGAACAGGCCCGCCGTTATCGCGAAGAGCTTGATATTGCTGCGAGTATTCAGCAGGGCCTTATGGCTGTGCAGATACCTGAGCTTTCTTATGCCAAAGTTTCGGCGCGCTCCATTCCTTGCAAGGAAATCGGAGGCGACTTCTATGATGTGATGACCGACAATGACCATCTCTATCTTGTTATCGCCGATGTCTCAGGAAAGGGCGTCTCTGCGGCGCTTCTGGCCTCAACACTCCAGGGACAGATTTATTCACAATTGAACGCCCATCACTCGCTCGATACCATCGCTACGCTTCTTAATCAGTACATCTGCGCAAAGAACGTAGGCAAATATGCAACTCTGTGCATACTACGGCTCAGCAAGACGGGACAACTTGATTACATTAACTGCGGTCACCCCGCTCCTTTGGTTTGCGATGGTAGAAGCGTAGTTCAACTTCAAGGGCTGAATCTTCCGGTCGGTTTGATTGATCGTGCTGACTTCAGCGCGCACACAACAACGTTAGAGCCAGGAAACCGCGTCTTTCTGGTAACGGACGGGGTGACAGAAGCAGAGAATGCAAAGGGAGAATTTTTTGGTGACGTGCGTTTACAACACGCATTCGGCTCAAATACCAATCTGGACGGCATAGCACATGCTGTTCAGACTTTCTGTGAAGGCACGCCAGCCAATGATGACTGCACAATGCTGGAGTTGCGCTTCCACTGAGTGATATTTTGTGCTCATGCACAAACTTGCTTGCCTTCTTATTTTCGCCTCGATTGGCAGTTCTCTGTCTGTCATTGCTCAGACGCAGCCGCCAGAGCTTTCGGCAAAGGACGACCCGGCGTCTCAGGCTGTGCTCAGTCTCGAACGCTGGCGTGAGAGCCGCGTTTCCACATACATGAGTGACTTTGGCGAGCTAGATCGGTATCGCGAAGCGAATGCAGAACTCAAATCATCGGGCCCGAGCGAAAATCGTGTCGTCTTCTATGGCGACTCCATCACTGACGGCTGGATGCTGGATACCTACTTCCCCGGCAAGGGCTACATCAATCGCGGCATCAGCGGACAGACAACGCCGCAAATGTTGGTGCGCTTTCGGCAGGACGTAATAGACCTTACGCCGAAAGTCGTCGTCATTCTTGCTGGAACTAACGACATTGCCGGAAATACTGGACCTATGACGGTGGAACAAACTGAGGCAAATTATGCGTCATTGGCGGAATTGGCCCGCGATCATTCCATCCGCGTGGTCTTTTCCTCAGTCACTCCAATCCACGATTACATTAAGCAGCGGCAAGCATTCTTTCTGCAGCGCTCACCGGAAGAGATTTTGCAACTTAACCAATGGCTGCGCCATTACTGCGAGCAGAACAACCTCGTGTATCTCGACTACTACGGCGCGATGGTGGACGACCGCGGCATGATGAAAGAGAACCTGGCCAACGACGGATTGCACCCCAATGACGCCGGATATCGCATAATGGCCCCGCTCGCGGAAGCGGCCATAGAAAAGGCTCTCTCACAATAGCGCCATGGAATTGAAAGAGGCTACAGAGACAGAGCTTTCCTTTATTGTCGAGACCGAGCACTTGCCGGCGTTTCCAGGAGTACATTGGCAGAGGGACAATCGAAGAACAGGCTACGGCCATGTGCGATTCATATCCTCCACCTGATCGCGTTTGACCCTTTCGGGAAAAAGCTTGGATATACGATCCGCCGCGGGCTTCAACCGTCTGTATTAGCCAACCGGAACCTAGCCCAACCTCAGTCATGGATTTGTGGGGAGTCCCTTAACATGCAGCCGAACCGCGGTGAGATGAGGCGGGAAGATCGAGATAGCCGTGACAGTCCATTCGACTTTGACAATTTGACAATCTGATAGACGGCCGCCTTGCCCCGGTCCTGATCGATCGAGATTATCTCGCCAACAGCAGGAATGCGTTTTTCCCAATGGATTTGCAGCGGTTGACTTGTCTCTTCCGGAACGATGCTGACTTCAATGATGTGGCGCTGCGCTGCCACGGCCCTGCTCTCGACGTTCGTAGGGTCTCCTGCATGCGCGCTCTCTTTGGCTATGGTCTCGCGCACTATATTGATGTCTATGCCATGGCCGATGAGTATTTTGCCTGTATTGGAATCCGGGCTCACGCAGCAGGCCGAGGAACAAGTGCTCTGTACCAATGTGCTGGTGCCCGAGATGCTCAGCTTCCTCGGCGGCATTAGCCAGCACACGCTTGACTTCGTTCGATAGAGGCAAATCGACTGAAGTAGCAGTCTTCGGTCTCAGATCGACATACTTCTCAACCTCTTTGCGCAGAATCGCCGGCCAGTCTCTTTTCCCCAGCCAGCGGGTGACTATATGCCGGTCTTCGCGCAGCAAACCGAGCAGCAGGAACTCGGATTCAATATAAGGGCTGCCAAATGTGCAGGCTTCGTAGCGGGCAAAGAAGATGACCCGGCGTGCCTTTTCTGTATATCGCTCGAACATGCCTTCCCCTTGATTCCGATTGCGCCGCTGGAGGTTCTGGTCCACCATAGCAGCATAGCTGGACCCTCCCGCGCATTGTAAATGGGGATGACGACCATCCCCGGGCCATATTCTGCATCTCAAACAAGAAACCCATCCGAGACGAAAAGGCTGGCCGCTCTTATGACCCTCCTCCTCATCCAGATGTCCGTCGTTCTCGGCGTCACCATTGTCTGCGGATGGCTGGCGCGCAAGCTTGGGCAGGCGCGCGTGATTGGCGAGATTATTGGCGGCATCCTGCTGGGGCCGTCCGTGCTGGGGCGGATTTCACCTCACGCTTCAGCAGCGCTCTTCCCAGTGGCTTCGTTGCACTTGCTGGACATGCTTTCGACGGTGGGGCTGATTCTGTATTTATTTCTGATTGGGATGGAGCTGGACTACGAGCAGCTTTCCGCACATCGGAAAACTGCGGTCATCTCCAGCGCAACCAGCATTTTCGTTCCCTTTTTCGTAGGCGCCCTGCTGGCTCATTCACTTCGTATCCGCTTCGCTCCGCATGGAATCGGCAGCATTCCCTTCGTCATCTTTCTCGGCATCGCCATGAGCATCACGGCTTTCCCGGTGCTGGCGCGCATTCTGGAAGAGCGCGAACTGCAGAGCACTCCACTGGGCGTGACCGCGATCCTGAGCGCGGCAGTCAATGACCTGATCGGCTGGCTATTGCTGGCGCTCGCGCTGGCACTGATCGGCGCCGACGGCGGCTCGGCTTCACTGCCGATTCGGCTTGCCGGACTGGGCGGATATCTCGTGCTGATGCTCGGCATCGTTCGCCCACTGGCTGCACGGGCGGTAAAGATGCGCAAGAAGCCGGGGCTTTCACTGGAGCTGCTGGGCGCGATCATTGCCGGAACGCTGGCTTCGGCTGCCGCCACGGAGTGGATCGGGATTCATCCACTGTTTGGCGCGTTTCTTGCCGGGGTCTGCTTCCCGCGCGTTCCTGAGTGGCAGACGGCGCTTCGGGCGCGGCTGGACATGATTACCTCGGTCCTGCTGCTGCCGTTGTTCTTCGCCCTGACCGGGCTACGCACGCGGCTCGATCTGCTGAATGACGTGGCGATGTGGTGGTGGAGCGGGATTGTGCTCGTGGGCGCGGTCTTCGGCAAGATGGGCGGCGCTGCGCTGGCCGCGCGCTGGACAGGGCAATCGTGGCGCAACGCCGCAGCACTGGGCGCTTTGCTGAATACGCGCGGCCTTGTAGAGCTAGTGGTGCTGAACATCGCTTACAACGTTGGCGCGTTTTCGCCGACCCTTTTCACCATGCTAGTGGTAATGGCGCTACTAACGACGATGAGCACGACGCCGATTCTGAACCTGCTCGGCGTAAAGAATGGAGATGTTCAGGACGAACGCGCGAAGAGCCTGGAAACGACTGCGGCCTAGTGGCACACCAATGCGAATAGCGTCAATCTATGACATTCACGCAAACCTTCCTGCGCTTGAGGCCGTACTTGAAGACATCCGACGGGTAGAAGTAGATAGGATCGTCGTTGGCGGTGACGTATTGCCCGGCCCCATGCCACGCAAAACAATCGCGCGGCTGCTCGACCTTGACGTTCCTGTACAGTTCATCCACGGGAATGGCGACCGCGAGGTGCTGGCGCAGATGGAAGGCAAGGAAACAGACTGGTTTCGCACGGCTCCGGAACAGTGGCGAGAGCCTGTGCGGTGGGCAGCGCAGCAGCTTCATTCGGAAGACAAACAGCTTTTAGCGAGTTGGCCGGATTCTCTTCGTATTCAGATTGATGGATTAGGTGAAGTGCTGTTTTGCCACGCTACTCCGCGCAACGACACCGAGATATTTACGCGCCTCACGCCTGAAGACTGTCTCTTGCCTGTTTTTGATGAACTCGGCGCGCAAATAGTCGTATGCGGCCATACTCACATGCAGTTTGATCGGGTTGTGGGAGGCGTTCGGATTTTGAATGCCGGCAGCGTGGGAATGCCTTTTGGGGAGCCGGGGGCGTACTGGCTTCTGCTTGGGCCCGATGTTCAGTTCCTACGCACGCCCTATGACCTTGAGAATGCGGCAGCTAGCATTCGAAGCACCAAATACCTGCAAGCCGAGGACTTTGCGGTACGCAATGTTCTGCATCCTCCATCAGAAAAAGAAATGTTGGAGGCATTTGGCCGGGTTGCATTGGGTTAGACAGTGTCAGGCTTAAGGGTGACCATTGGGGACGCGCGCCTTCAGGCGATCGATGACAAACTGTGGCACCAGTCCTTCAATCGACCCACCGAGGGTGAAGACTTCTTTCACCAGCCGCGAACTGACAAAGGAATACTTGCCGTCGGGCATAAGGAAGATGGTTTCCAGGTCCGGCGCGAGACGGCGGTTCATCAGGGCCATCTGCAGCTCGTATTCGTAATCGCTGATAGCGCGGATGCCGCGCATCACCGCCTGCGCGTGCTGCTCGCGGACAAAGTCGACGAGCAGGCCGTCAAATGTGGCTACGGACACATTGTCGAATCCGGCGAGCGCTTCGGTCAGCATCTCTTCGCGTTCTTCGACTGTAAACAGAGGGTTTTTCGACGAATTTCTGAGGATGGCCACAACCAGATGGTCGAATATCTTCGACCCTCTGGCGATGAGGTCAAGATGCCCGTTCGTGACCGGATCGAAGCTGCCCGGATAGATGGCTTTTACAGTATTCACGCCAGAAGAATTGTAGCCGCGATCCAGGAAGCACACAATTTCATGGCCACAGATAAAACGGCAGGCATTAAGCCTGCCGTTGAAGTTTGAGGGCAGCTGAAAACTTACTGTCGTCTTGCGGGCCTGACCGCTTCCTGCGCGGCGGCGGCTCCGTTGACTGGAACCGGAGGAAGTTCTGTCGGAGCGGGAGCGCCGATTTTCAGTTTCTGGCGCAGTTCGGTATTAATCTTTTCGAAGGTTTCCTTGTTGTCCTTGAGGAAGGAGCGGACGTTTTCGCGGCCCTGGCCGATGCGCTCGCCGCTGTAGCTGTACCATGCGCCGGACTTCTCGACGATGTTGTTGTTCACGGCCAGATCGAGCACATCGCCTTCGCGCGAAATGCCTTCGCCGTAGAGGATGTCGAACTCGGCTTCGCGGAAGGGCGCGGCCACCTTGTTTTTTACAATCTTGACCTTGGTGCGCGCACCGACGACCACATCGCCTTCCTTCACGGCGGAGATGCGGCGGATGTCGATGCGGACGGTTGAGTAGAACTTGAGGGCGCGGCCTCCGGTGGTGGTCTCCGGATTGCCGAACATGACGCCGATCTTTTCGCGGATTTGATTGATGAAAATGAGGCAGGTGCGCGACTTTGAGACTGTCCCGGTAAGCTTACGCAGCGCCTGAGACATAAGACGGGCCTGCAAGCCAACGTGCGAGTCACCCATTTCGCCGTCGAGCTCGGCCTTGGGGACAAGCGCGGCCACTGAATCGACTACGAGTACATCAATGGCACCGGAGCGAACGAGTGCCTCGGTAATTTCGAGAGCCTGTTCGCCGTAATCGGGCTGCGAAACGAGCAGGTTATCGACATCCACGCCCAGCTTTTTTGCATAACCAGGGTCGAGCGCGTGCTCGGCGTCAACGAAGGCCGCCATGCCACCGTTCTTTTGCGCTTCGGCGATGATTTGCAGCGTGATGGTCGTTTTCCCCGAGGATTCCGGTCCGAAGATTTCAATCACGCGGCCGCGGGGCACTCCGCCCACACCAAGCGCGGCGTCAAACGAGATCGAGCCGGTAGAAATGGTCGAAATGGGCACCACGGCTTCTTTGCTGCCGAGGCGCATAATGGAGCCTTTACCGAATTGCTTCTCGATCTGCGAAAGCGCCAGTTCTACGGCGCGGGTACGGTCATCTGCCACAATATTTCTCCAGTTTTAGGCGCTCTTTAGCGCCAGAATACGCGTGTTTTGTGAGGAAAACGTGTCGTTTTAAGGCGATTCTAGCAGTCATTTGCCGGCGGGCGAAGAAAAATCAAAAACTTTCGTAATCTTGCCATGTTTAACGCTGTTCTTGAGAACGGATGTCCATCTTTCGGATCAGGCCGTCTTCGAGTGTGTAGACATGCTCGACCATGCTGTCGGAGAATAGCTTTCCTTCCATATCGTGGACGACCTGGTGCACGGTGACGACAATGCTTCCGTCCGGCTCTGTCCTGAAGCCTTGCGGTTCCACGTTTGAGCTGACGGCTTTAAACTGGCGTGTCCAGTAATCGCGAACGGCTCCATGGCCGTGAACACGGCCACCCTCCCAGCCGTTCGGCCAGTCGACATCCGGGTGCATGGCTGCAAGCACGGTGTCGATTTCTCGGCGATTGAAGGCGGTATAGATGTGGCGAAACGTCTCAATCGTGGCCGATGATAGGTTCATTGCTTATTTGTATCCTTTTTACCGCAAAGGACGCCACGGTTGTGCAAAAGTACACAGAGGAAAACTTCTTCACCACCCTTCGACTACGCTCAGGCAGGCCCCGTTATCTTTTGAGCAGATCCACTGGTTCGTTCACATCTGTCACCCGGAAGTACTGCGCCAGCGAAGGATACTGTTTTCTGACTGCTTCGTATATTTCCCATGCCACCCGGCGGTAGGAGAAGTGACCCTGCTGTTGGCTTCGCAATTCGGAGATGTAGAGAGCTTCGGCAAAGTCCATTTTGAAGAGGGCGCGTATGCGTGTGCCCAGCGGCAGGAGGTAGTCGGCAGATTCGGTTCCCAGTTTGTCGTGGGAATTGTGGGCGGACTGCACTGCGGCCTCATACTGCAATTGCAGGCCGGCTTCGGCAACGCCTTCGGGGATGGCGTATCCGTGGGCAGTGGTATAGCGCTGCAAGACCTGGATGCAGCGGCGGTGACGGTGCATGTCGCGGAAGCCGCCGATGTCCATGAGAATATCGAAGCGCAAGGTTTGTCCGGCAGAAAATTCGCGCAGCAGCTCATCGTGCTTGCTGCGATGGCGCGTGCCCAAAGCGATGAGTTCGTTGATTCGGGCTTCGCTAAGGGATGCAACACGGTTTCGGAGCTGACGGTACGGATAGTGGCACGATCCATAGAGCAGCGTCGTTGCGATTTCGACTTCGAGGGATTCTGCGCGTTCTACGAGATCTACAAGTGGAGCAGGTTGGATGGCTTCTCCCTGCATAAGTTCGGCGGCAGCTTGCAACAGTTCGCGTTTGGTCTCGATCTCATAACTATTGGACGCGGCGTATTTGACTAGCGTAGGCGCGGTTTTCACTTCGCGGGTCAGCAGGGCTTCAGCTTTGGCTCCCAGAGCTGGGTCGAGCGCGGCAATCTCACGCTGCAGGCCAGCCAACTCTTCGGCGTGGACGTTCCAGGCTGGTCCGGTAGCGGCGGCGCGCAGACGCTCTCCGAGTTCGCGGATTTCGGCATAAGGGCTCGACAGCAGGCGCGAGACCTGGGTTTCCAGCGTGCGCGCGTTCACGATCTGGCCTAGCGAGGTGTTGGTTGCCAGCGGCAGCAGGTAGCGTGCCACGTCGAATGCCCGTGCTTTTAAAGTCCGGTCGTAGCTTTCCTGCTTCATTTCGTTTGGCCTGGCGACCTGATTTTTCAGCGACTCAAACATGCCTTCAGCAAGTTCGTGATAGGCGGTAAACAATCCTTCAATGGATTCGCGGTAGAGTTGGGCTGCGTCGCGGTCGGTGCCAAAGTCGGGCATGTACCAACTGCTCTTCTTGAAGTTCTGATATCGTGTTGAGCGTTCCTGTCCGTCCCAGCGCTGCTCGTCGACGAGCGAGATGGCGGCGAGCAGCGATAGGCGCTCGACGGCGAAGGCGATATGGGCCAGATCAGCGATGGAGCGGTGGCCGTATTGGAAATAGAATGTGTTGAGAAACTGTTCAGCGCGCTGGCTGCTGATTTCTTTGAGAGACTCCTTCATCGAGAGCGCCGAGCGCGAATACTTGGCCATGGCGTAGGCCAGCACCTCCGGGTCGGCGCCGTGAACGGCAAAAACTTCTGTCTGGTTTTGAGGCTCGGCGCGCATGACGACTACGGGTTCAGCAACGGTTTCTGACATGTTGGCCACCAGAATACGGCATTTGCCTCTGGAAGAGATGGCACAATCCCGGAAGGTTACCGCGGTGTTGCAACTGCAACGAGCGGTGGCGCGTCCCATGTCTCAGAACCGGCCCGAAATGAAGGACATACTATCTGAGACCAGTCACCGGCCATGGCCGCTGCCCCGCACAGCGTGGGCCATGACACAACGCTGGAATGATCTTCTCTTCGCACACTGGCCGGTTCCTCCCATGGACTTGGCGCATTTGCTGCCTCCAGGGTTGGTTGTGGACACCTTTGACGGGTCGGCATGGGTAGGGGTGGTTCCGTTCTGGATGGACCGCATCCGGCTGCGCGGCATGCCGCTGATACCCGGTGCCAATCATTTTCCGGAACTGAATTTGCGGACCTATGTGCGCGAGCGCCACTCGAACTTGTCCGGCGTCTACTTCTTTTCGCTTGACGCGGCGAACCCGGCGGCCGTAGCCGTTGCTCGTACTTTCTTCAAACTGCCCTATTACTGGGCGCATATGAAAATTGAATCTGAAGATCAGCGCGAGTTCCGGTATCAGAGCACACGCCTGCTTACGCTTGACCATGTCCGCTTTCGCGCGCGCTACAGGAGCCTGCAGCAGGCGAGCGCGAAGGGGGGCATCGAATCATTTCTGACAGAACGCTACTGTCTCTATACGACGGACAAGCGCGGCACGCTGTATCGCGGGAACATCCATCACATGCCATGGCCGCTGGAGATGGCTGAGGCGGAAATTGAGATCAACGAGCTGCCGCAGGCGCATGGGATTCATCTGCCGGACACGAAGCCGTTGCTGCACTATGCGCGCGAGCTGGTGGTGTATGTATGGCAACTGGAATTGCTGCCTGCTCTGGCGAAACATGCGGCGGCGCAGGCTGTTCCGGCGGCGAAGCCTTTGTAGTTGCGAGTCTTATGTTGCCTCCCACCATTTGCTCCTCACCCCATCACGCGAACACCGCGCGTGAGTGGACCCCGATCCGCAAAGGATGGGGCACCCGTAGTCTGTGGCTAAGCTTCTATAATTTCGTTTTGCGAATTCAGAAAGAAAGTTGAGAAGTGCTGTGCCGTCATTGGAAGGAAAAGTTGCGCTGGTCACTGGGGCATCGCAAGGGATTGGGCGAGCGTGCGCCATTGCGCTGGCGCGCGCTGGAGCCAGTGTTGCCGTTGCCGCGCGCAATGAGTCGAAGCTGAATGAAGTTGTCGCTGAGATTGCCACTGATGGAGGCACGGCGAAGGCTTTTGTGCTGGATGTTGCGAGCGAGGAATCAATCAAAGCAACGGCGAAAGCCGTGCTGGAGCACTTCGGCAGCGTGCACATTTTGGTCAACAACGCCGGCATCACAAAAGACACGCTGCTGCTGCGCATGAAACGCGCGGACTGGGACGACGTCATCAATACGAATCTGACGGGAACGTTTCTGCTGACACAGGCGCTCATCAGTTCCATGATGAAGGCGCGCTGGGGACGGATCATCAATATTTCAAGCGTGGTCGGTGAGACGGGGCAGGCGGGGCAGGCAAACTACGCTGCCAGCAAGGCCGGGCTGATCGGCTTCACCAAGTCATTGGCGCGCGAGCTGGCTTCACGCAACATCACAGCGAACGCTGTCGCTCCGGGATACATTGAGACGGCGATGACGGCGGTGCTCGATGAAAAACAGCGCACGGCAATGCTGGGTCAGATTCCGCTGAACCGTCCGGGGACGGATGAGGACATCGCCCATGCCGTTCGCTTCCTGGCTTCGGATGACGCTGCTTACATCACCGGACATGTGCTGGACGTAAACGGCGGCATGTACATGTAAACTTGCCGTTTAGGCGGACGCGCCTGCGGCGCCATTCTTCAACATTGATGCAGCCGTGCTTTCTTTATGAGCGGTCACACCTTGTTCAGGGTTTGGACGGAACGTGCGAAATATGCTGTTCATCCGGTGGAACAAGGGCTTTGCAAGCTGCGTCGAACAGGCGAATCATGAAGACAGGTAAATCATCCATGAGCGTTTGCGCCTTTTCTTTTGTCGTGGCCCTTGTGGCGGGATTGCAACCATGTGGCGCCGCGCAGACCGCGGCTCCTCCCGCGCCGGATGTAAAGCCGGCGGTGGTTGCGGAGTTGTTCACTTCAGAGGGATGCTCGAGTTGTCCTCCCGCGGACGCGCTGCTGGCGGAGCTTGACCGGAGAAAAACCTTCGCGGGTGTTCCCATCATTGTATTGAGCGAGCATGTGGACTACTGGAACCACGACGGATGGCACGATCCGTTTTCCTCTGAGCTTTGGACCGAGCGGCAGAATGACTACAACCAGCGCTTTCGACTGGAAAGCGTCTACACGCCGCAGATGGTGATTGATGGTATGCAGCAGGTAAACGGCAGCAATGGCCCGCAAGTATCTCAGGCCATCGAGAAGGCTGCGGCGATGGCGGGAAAACTGCAGATCGAGATTAGCGGCGCTTCGTGGGACGGCAATGTGCTTCACGCCACGATTTCTGTGCCGGAACTCTCTGCACAGACAGCAAAGGGCACAACTCTCTATGCTGCGCTGGCCGATGATGAGGACACGTCGAACGTGGCCAAAGGTGAGAACTCCGGCAAAACGCTGACCCATGTGTCCGTGGTGCGGGTGATGCAGAAGATCTTTTCACTGCACGGACCGTATTCGGGACCGGTTGAAGTCAAGCTGCCTCATGGCGTAAGCCATGACAAAATGCGGCTGATTATTTTTGCCCAGAAAGGGCAGAACGGCGAGATTTTCGGGGCGGCGCAACAGGAGGTTTGAACCTCTCGATTGTTTTAGACAATCGCCCGCGAAAGACTGGAACGCGGTTTTCTGCGCTTCCCCAGTTCAGCATTGAGTTCTGCCCCGATGAGCACAGCGAGCGCGCTGATATACAGCCACAGCATGAGACCAATCACGGCTCCGAGCGAGCCGTAGGTCTTGTTGTAATGGGCAAGATGGTCCAGGTAAAAACTGAGGCCGAAGGAGCCGGCAAACCACATGCCTACAGCGACCGCCGCTCCCAGTAGCGTAGACCAGAAGGTGTGCCTTGCATGCGGACCGAGATAGTACACCAGCTCCAGGGCGGCGACAAAAGTGGCAATAGTAATGGTCCATCGCAGCGCTGGCCAGCCGTGGGCGAAGATACCAGGCACAGGGAAAACCATAGCCAGCAGGTGGCCGAAATGTGGTCCGGCAACGATGGCCATCAACGAGAGCAGCCCCAGTCCGCCGACAGTAAATGTGAGCAGCAGCGCTTGCAGCCGCTCGCGCCACCATGGGCGGCAATCCTGGACATCGTATGCGATATCAAGAGCTTCAATGAGTTCGGAAAAACCGCTGGTCGCCGACCACAGATAACCCAGAATGCCGAAAGAAATAAGTTTGGCATGGCCCGGTTCGAGAAAACTGAGAACAACTTTCTGAACCAGATGCATTGAATCTGGTGGAATGAGAGCCGCCAGAATGGTAAGCAGCTGGCTCACAAGGGCCGTAACCGGCAAATACCAGAGCAGTGAAGCGAAAAGAATAAGCAGTGGCGCAAGAGAAAAGGTGAAGTAAAAGGCCAGAGCGGCCGCAGCGGTAAAAACGCGCGTCCGCCACAGCTCATTGTAAACAAGGGCGATAATGCTGCCTGCGCTCTGCAAAAAGCGCGTTGTCCTGACCCGCAGCTTTTCTGCAACGATCATGCGTCCAGCCTGTTTTGCATGGATGCACCTTACCGCCCATGGTATGCGCGAGATTGCCATCTTTATTGCCCTGGCGCAAATAACTACGCGCTATATGCTGGCAATAAAAGAACGAACAGGAAAAGCAAATGGCAAGTTTCCGCGGAAAATCTGGCAGGTAATGAAGTAAATCCCTTTGCCTGGATGAACCCTTGATGGTTCAGGCGAAGTAATGATTACGAAATACCGAAAAAAATACTTGCTTCGCCCCTATCAACGTGTTAACTATGCAGGCAATAATAAAACAAACCACCTTTTGCAGTGCAGAAAAGGGGAATGTGGACATAGGACCACAATTATGAAAATTGGAATAACCATTAGGGGTTATCGGTTGCAAAAAGGGTTGTCGCAGGGTGATATAGAAAAGCGCACCGGCCTGCTGCGCT
Source organism: Alloacidobacterium sp. (assembly GCF_035631355.1). Taxonomy (NCBI): domain Bacteria; kingdom Pseudomonadati; phylum Acidobacteriota; class Terriglobia; order Terriglobales; family Acidobacteriaceae; genus Alloacidobacterium; species Alloacidobacterium sp. The sequence continues at coordinate 3,400 of NZ_DASQIX010000005.1, read as the reverse complement.
GTTACCTGTCGAGAGTGGAAAACGGTCATACCGTTCCCTCGCTCGACACTCTCTCCAAGATCGCAAGCGCGTTGGATTTACCGCTCTCACAATTTTTCGCCGAGGATACGCTCGGACGGGAACTGGACACACACCGGCTCTCGGACGACGAGCTTCGCTTTCTTACGCAGATACGCCGCTACTCTTCTAACCTGAACGACAGTGATCGCAAGCTGCTGCTCGCCATGGTGAAGAAGTTCGCGACGACAGCTGTTCGCTGAACCTCCACCCTGGCCGCTCTTACTATTGCCCAGGTTACATCGTGGTCAATGCCCCACCCGAAGCATGAAGGGTGGGGTATTGCTGTTTCCCTTCCTGGTCAATTCCATTCATGAAAGTGCGAATGGAGGCATTCACCAATAAGCGGTTTATGTTATAAACCAACCCGTGGAGAAGTACGACCGTCTCGCTTATCTGACCCGGCACTATTACGACCTTCAGGGACTGCGCCTGGCGCCTCTTTGGTTTGCGGGCTCGCTTATTGCGCCGATACGCTCCCAATTCGGATTTGCGGGCAGAGTGGCCATCATCATTGGAGTACTTATCGTACTTCCACTGTGGTTCTGGCAGATGGGGCGTTATTATCGAATGCACTTTGGATGGCTGAAGCCTGATTTACCCCTGTTCGCCAGAAGAACGCCGGTACGATGGTTTCAATGGGTGCTTCTGATTGCGTTTTTTGCGGTACTCGTAATGCCCGGAATCATTTCCTCCCGCCCAGGTAGGCCCTCCACCTGGATCCCTTTCTACATTGCCTTTACGGTGAGCATTTTCTTTTTGATTCGGAAGCCCCGAGAGCAAGAACGATCTGTTGTAGCGCGGGCGTAGCGCTCCTGATCGTAATCGGGGTGCTTGGATTATTCAGAGTGGGGAATCCGCTGATACTTTTCGCGGCAATGTGCGCAACCATGCTCGCTCTCGCGATTGCGGATCACATGCTCCTGCTGCGTCTGTTTGGCGATGCTGGCGAAGAAGTAGATGCCTGAAAAGCCCTTTGAATTCCCTGACGTGAATCGCACAATTCACGAACCGGCGCGGCTGGCCATTCTTACTGTGCTCTCGTCGTGTGCTTCTGCAGACTTTCTCTTTCTGCAAAAGACCACTGGACTCAGCAAGGGAAATCTTTCAGTGCAGCTCACGCGGCTGGAAGAAGCGGGACTCGTTTACATCGATAAGACTTTCAAGGGGAAAAAGACGTTGACCACCGCGGAGTTGTCGAGTGAAGGAAAGCGGCAGCTCGATGATTATTGGCTCACAATGAAAACGATAAAGAAGCGCAGCGGACGTTCATCTTACTAGAGTCTGTTATCTGCCGCCCATATAAAACGAGTGGACGCCGAAGGCGACGAGCAACAGCAGGAAGCCCATGCCCAGCACAGCAAACCACCGGCGGCGCAGGAAAACTTCACGCCTCGCGCCGATGCGGGGCACAAGCGGCACGGCGAAAGCGAGTCCGCTCAGGAAACCGCCTAAGTGGGCCATGTTGTCGATCTGGATTGAGGTGCGCGCGACCCAGGTCCCTGCGCCGATGACGAAGTTCAGCACGGCAAACCAGATTACGCTGCGGCGCAGGCGCTGCACTTCCACCCGCGGCAGTGGCAGCAGCGGCGACTTGAGCAGCACGATCAGCGCTCCGGCGAGGCCGAAGACCGCGCCCGAAGCTCCCGCGCCTACGATGCCGCTTCCGCCACCGGGTACGCCTGGATGAACAGCCGTACTGAGCAGATTGCCGGCGATTCCGGTAAGAAAATAAGTGGCCGCCATGCCGAAGGGTCCCATGAGCGGCTCGCCCAGCAGGCCGAGGTTCCACAGGCACCACATATTGGTGGCCAGATGAATGATGCCGATGTGCACGAAGGTCGCCGTTAGCAGACGCCACCATTGATCCAGAACAAGCACATAGGGCCCATAGTCGGCGCCCCAGTTCAGTAGCTGCTCAGGCGTTGGTCCGAGGATGGAGACGCCGCTGAAGAGCATTCCCAGAAAAACGGCGCAGTTGATGCCGACCAGGATATAAGTCGCGGGCGCGTAGGCCCAGCGCGGCCTGTTCCGCTGTGGCGGTGGAATGGGTTGCGGCTGGGGCTGGTAGTAATACGGCTGCGGCCTCTCCGCCGCTTCAGGACTTCCCTCAGGAGGCAGAATTTCGGGTTCAGCGTGCGCCGCATGAAACGGGCCGCCGTTGCCGCTGTCGTTCTGCCATGAACCGCTCATAATCCGACTCAACTTATACCTTAACCCAGTTTCATCGGCTCCGCTGTCGCGCTAATGATTCACCTCGAAGGACAGCCCGTACTTCAAATGATTGAATCTCAGTGAATACAAGACTGGCTTTGTGGCCAACCTAAGACAACATCTGCAGTAGGGACTGCATCTCCTCAGCTAAAAGTGTATTGGTCTGGTACCCCTCTAAACCTATGTTGATTGTTTTCTAAACCATCTAAGTACGTCAGAAGGGCAGCGAGGGGAAGGCGTACAGTAATGAAAATCCAGAGTGGCGACAGCTCTTTCGCGCCCTTACGGCAATGGGACACTCCTCGCTTCGAGGGCCACAGTGTTCAATTCTATGAAGATGATTCCTTCCTGCTGGAAGAGGTGGGCCGGTTTCTTGGCTCAGCCCTGGGATCGGGCGACATTGCTCTTGCCATTACCACCGAAGCCCACAGGATGGGCCTTTATACCACCCTGCGAGATCGCGGTATAGATCCAGGCCTGGTCGCCGCCAAACGCTTTTTCTGGCTGGATTCGGCTGAGTTGCTGAAGGAATTCATGGTGGACGGCCAGCCCGATGCGGGCCGTTTTCTTAAAGTCGTTGGCGACCTTATCAGCCGCGTGGGGCACCCAATAGGCGGAGAACAGCGCCGCATCGCGGTTTTTGGCGAAATGGTCGCCATTTTATGGGCGGAAGGAAATCATGAGGCGGCACTTCGCCTGGAAGAGCTTTGGAACGTACTGGCCCAGACCCATGCCTTTCAACTGCACTGCGCTTATCCTATTCATCTTTTTTCGCAGCCGGAAAGCGCAAGTCTTTTCTCCCACATCTGCGCCGAACACTCCGCCGTGACGCCGACGGAACAATATACGGCCTCGTTGAACGCTGAAGAGCGGCTTCGCGCCATCGTTCTGCTGCAACAGAAGGCGCAGGCGCTCGAAGCTGAAATCGGCGAGCGAAAGAGGACGCAGCAGGCGCTGGAAGAAAGCGAAGCCGAGCTAAAGGACTATCTTGAGAATGCTGCGATCGGCATGCACTGGGTTGCCGCTGATGGCACGATTTTGTGGGCCAACAAAGCTGAATTGTCGCTCACCGGCTATGAGGCGCATGAGTACATCGGCCATCACATCTCTGAGTTTCATGCTGACAGAG
>NZ_DASQIX010000004.1:0-52551 GCF_035631355.1 Alloacidobacterium sp. | reverse complement strand
GTACCAAGCGGCGCATTTTTCATGATTGGATGGATCGTCTGGGTTCTGTTTTCCTCGATCCGCCGCTACAAGATCGCCAAGTTTCAGGCCGACGTCCAATCGCGGCTGCTGCAAAGGCTGGACACGAGCGAGAGTCTTCTTGCCTATGTGGATACACCCGCCGGGAAGCAATTTATCGAAGGATTGAGCACGGAACGGGTTACGCCCTATGAACGTATCCTCAGCAGCACGCAGGCGGCCATTATTATCACGGCCTTTGGAATTGCCCTGCTGGTGCTGCGGGCGAAGCTGCCTTTTTCCGATGAGGCCTTCACCATCTTCGGGACACTGGCGATAGCACTCGGCGTGGGCTTCGGTGTAGCGGCTGCGGCGTCGTATCTACTTTCGCGATCGTTCGGCCTTTTTGACCGTAGACCGCAGGCCTAGTGAGTTGCTCGTTACAGATGACCCTGGCGGATTCCATCACGAACTTCCCGGAGAGCGCGAGCCATGATTCGCGAGCGCTGGACGAAGCCGCCTTTCAGGTGATCTATGACAGGACGGCACGTCCGCTTTGGGCATATCTGCTGCGAGTCTCAGGCCAGCGCGAAGTTGCCGATGACCTCCTGCAGGAGACATACTGCCGCTTTCTCAGTCGCAAAACAGGCGAGCAGACGATGAATGAGACTGAGACGCGCAGCTATCTCTACCGCATTGCCACAAATCTGCTGCGCGACCGCTGGCGGAGTGGTGAGAGCGCTTTCTGTGATGATGCGGACCATGAGGAGGCGGTGGAAGATGATCCGGCTGCGAAGATTGATGTTCGCCGAATGATGCAGGCCCTAAAGCCACGCGCGCGCCAGCTTTTATGGCTCGCCTATGTGGAGGGCATGAGCCATACCGAGATTGCCGAGATTACCGGCCTTAGCGCGATGAGTATCCGGCTGCTGCTGTTACGCGCGCGGCGTACTGCAGCCGGGCTGCTGAAAACGAGATGAATACGATGCGATGTAAATACGAAAGCGAGACAATGCGAGCGCTGTATACGGGCGCGCCTTCCAATGCGCTTATCGAGCACCAGAAAAACTGTACCGATTGCCGTGAAACGGTGCTGGTGGCAGAGGCTCTGCGGCAGGATGCGAGCGATCTTGCCTCTCGGAACACACCGCCATCGTTGGCGGTGGTATGGGCGGAAGCGGAGCGGCACCGCCAAATGGCTGCGCTGGCACGGGCCACACGCTTTCTGAACATCTTAAAAATTGCAGGCGTAGTTTATGGCGTAGTTTTTATTTTTTGGGCTCTGTATTCGCTCGCTGCGCATGGCCTGACCATGCCGGGACTGGATGTTAGGTCGTCTAATGCGGTCATCGAAGGTGCGGGACTGGCCATGCTTTTTATCGGCAGTGGGCTCTGGTATACGCTGCGGCGGGATGAGCGCCTTACGAACTGACTTTGATCCGACTAGCCTATGCACACCGATGTCGCCGCCGTTCTTTAAAAATGCGGGCGGGTATACTCAACGGGAATGACCGAAAAAATCCTGGCCGTTCTTGCCTCGTTCATCATTGCTGTAATCTCCGCTTCAGGCTATGCGGGCATTGCCCTGTTAATGGCGGTTGAGTCAGCGTGCATTCCGCTGCCGTCGGAGATCATCATGCCGTTCTCCGGCTACCTGGTGCATACGGGGCAGTTGAAGCTGTTCTGGGTGGCGACGGCAGGGGCAATCGGCTGCAATCTAGGATCGCTGGTTGCATATTGGATCGGAGCGGTGGGCGGCAGGCCATTCATTATGAAGTATGGCCGGTTTGTATTGCTAAACCAGCACGATCTTGACCGGGCAGAGCACTTTTTTCAGCGGTTTGGCGGAATCACAGTCTTTATCGGGCGGCTGCTGCCTGTGGTGCGCACGTTTATTGCGCTACCGGCAGGCATTGCGCGAATGCCGCAGCTTCGCTTTCACCTCTATACGTTTCTTGGATCGTGGCCCTGGTGCTATGTGCTGGCCTATGTCGGCATGAAGCTGGGGCAGGCATGGGAGAGCGATCCACGATTTAAAGCCGCGTTCCATCGTTTCCACCTGGCGGTGGAAATTGTCATTGTGATTGGCATTGTCTGGTTCATCTGGACGCACTGGAAGAACCGCGTGCGGGAACAGGAAGCATAAAGCAGCGGGCATAGCGTTAAGTGTGAAGGATACTGAGCGAAGCACGTCGCTTCCATAAATTTTCCATTCAAACCATGACAGCTACCATTTAAACAGACCGCATTTGCCAAAGTCTATGCCGAGGGCTGAGACTGAATGTTCAATCTGCATTTTTATGGAAGGACGGTTGAAGCAAGGGGATGTCTACGCCTAAGGACGCAAGCAAGACGGCGGCAGCAGAGAAGAAAGTTCAGCCAGCCAAGGGGAAACTGGGAGTCATGACGGTTGGCATGGGCGCCGTGGCCACGACGCTGATTGCCGGGGTTGAAGCGGTACGCAAAGGATTGGCGAAGCCCATCGGGTCGCTGACCCAGATGGGAACGATTCGTCTGGGCAAACGTACAGACGGGCGCACGCCGTTGATTAAGGATTTCGTTCCGCTGGCGGACCTGAACGACGTGGTCTTTACAGGATGGGACATTTTTCCGGAGAACATGTATGAGGCCGCCGAGCAAGCTGCCGTTCTCGACCGCGACCATTTGAAGAGCATCAAGCCGTTTCTTGAGGCCATCAAGCCGATGCCGGCCGTCTTCGACCAGTATTATGTGAAGCGCCTGAACGGGACACACGTTAAGAAGGGCAAGAGCAAGTGCGACCTGGCGCAGCAGTTGCGGTCTGAGATTCAGGCTTTCAAGTCACAGGTCGAACGAGTAGTGGTGATCTGGTGCGGATCTACTGAAATCTTTCTGGAACCTTCCGAGGTGCACCAGTCCATTGTGGCTTTCGAGAAGGGGTTGGTGAACGACGATCCGAACATTGCCCCTTCGCAGATTTATGCTTATGCCGCATTGAAAGAAGGCGTTCCATTTGCCAATGGCGCGCCGAATCTGACTGTTGATTTGCCTTGCATGCAGCAGCTTTCTAAGCAGACGGGTGCGCCGATCTGCGGGAAGGATTTCAAGACTGGGCAGACATTCATGAAGACAGTCCTTGCTCCGGCGTTCAAGGCTCGCATGCTGGGGGTTTCCGGTTGGTACTCGACGAACATTCTCGGTAACCGCGATGGCGAGGTATTGGACGATCCCGAATCGTTCAAGACAAAAGAAGAATCGAAGCTCGGCGTTTTGGACTTTATTCTTCAGCCGGAGCTTTATCCTGAGCTTTATAAGGACATTTACCACAAAGTCCGCATTAACTATTACCCGCCGCGCGGTGATAATAAAGAGGGTTGGGATAACATCGACATCTTCGGATGGCTGGGCTATCCGATGCAGATCAAGGTCGATTTCCTCTGCCGCGACTCGATTCTGGCGGCCCCCATTGCGCTCGATCTGGTGTTGTTCCTCGACTTAGCACAGCGCAGTCCGGAACTGAAGCACTTGGGCATTCAGGAATGGCTGAGCTTCTACTTCAAGTCGCCGATGACAACCGAGGGGCTGTATCCCGAGCACGATCTGTTTATCCAGTCGATGAAGTTGAAAAACACGCTACGGCACATTATGGGCGAGGATTTGATTACACACCTCGGGCTGGAATATTACGACTGAAACCCACGTTGTCATCCTGAGGAGAAAAACGACGAAGGATCTGTTTCTTAAAATTTCCAGTAGGCCGGAATAGAAAACAGATTCTTCGCCTATGGCTCAGAATGACAGCTGTCGATAATGGCACCAATTTCGACACTGCTTTTCCTCATCTCATTTACGTTTTGCACCTCGCCTCGGCCTGAAACACCCATCACATCAGAACTAAAATAGCCATATCCCATGGCTGAATTTACCCATCTGCACCTGCACACCGACTATTCACTACTGGACGGGGCTTGCGACGTGGACAAGTTGGTGAACCGCGTGGCTGACATTGGCCAGAGCGCTGTTGCCATCACCGACCACGGCAATATTTACGGTGCGGTGCACTTTTTTGATGCGGCGAAGAAGCGCGGCGTGAAGCCGATTCTGGGCTGCGAGCTTTATATCTGCAAAAAGGACGACCATCGCGCCGACCCTCAGGGGGACGACTACAACCATCTGCTGGTGCTGGCGGAGAGCGAGGAAGGCTATCGCAATCTGGTACGGATCACGTCGGAGGCTTCGCTGCATGGCTTTTATCGCAAGCCGCGCGTGAGCAAGAAATATCTGGCGGAGCACTCGGAAGGATTGATTGGTTTTTCGGGCTGCCTGGCGGGCGAGCTTTGCGAAAATCTGATGGCAGGGAAGTACGAAGCGGCGCGGACAACGGCAGGGCAGTATCAGGAGATCTTCGGCAAAGGCAATTTCTTTCTTGAGATTCAGGACCAGGGGCTGGAGCTTGAGAAGAAGATTCATGCCGATCTTTTCCGGCTGGAGAAGGAATTAGACATTCCGCTGGTGGCGACGAATGACAGCCATTATCTCTGCGAGGACGATTCGCATGCGCACGAGGTCCTGCTATGCGTGCAGACGGCGGCATCGATTCACGATCCCAAGCGCTTCAAATTCGATTCCGATCAGTTTTACGTAAAGACCGCAGCGGAGATGGAGAAGCTGTTCTCGCACTCTCCCGAAGTGGTGGGCCGCACGATGCAGTTCGCCGAGCGCTGCAATTTGAAGCTCAGCCAGGTTGACAATCCGTTTCCAGAATTTGCTGTTCCGCCAGGGCACACCATTGACAGCTACTTTGAGGAAGTCTGCCGGCAAGGGCTGAAGAAGCGGCTGGAGACGGCGGTACGGAACCTGGAAGCTCGCGGGGTACTGCGGACGCCCGTGCATGAGTACGAAGCGCGGTTGAACTTTGAGATCGACATCATCAAGCAGATGAAGTACTCAGGTTACTTCCTGATCGTGTGGGATTTTATCAAGTATGCGCGGGACCATAAGATTCCGGTGGGACCGGGAAGAGGCTCGGCTACGGGCTCGCTGGTCGGGTATGCGATGGAGATTACCAACATTGACCCAATGCAGAATGTGCTGCTCTTTGAGCGGTTTCTGAATCCAGAGCGGGTCACAATGCCCGATATTGATGTGGACTTCTGCCAGAACCGCCGCGGCGAAGTGATCGAATATGTGACGCGGAAATATGGGCGCGAGCAGGTGGCGCAGATCATCACGTTCAACACCATGGCGGCGAAGGCTGCGATCAAGGACGTGGGACGCGCGCTGGATATGCCGTACGGCGATGTGGACCGGATTGCGAAACTGGTCCCCACTACGATAGGCGTGACGATTGAACAGGCCCTGATGAATTCGCCGCAGTTGCAGGAGGCGTACGACGGAAACCCGCAGATTCGGGAACTGATTGATACAGCGAAAAAGCTGGAGGGATTGGTGCGCGGGGCGGGTGTGCATGCCTCGGCGGTGGTGATTGCGCCTCGCCCGCTGGCGGACCTGGTTCCGGTTAGCCGCAGCAAGAATGATGAAATCGTAACTGCCTATGACATGAAGGCAGTTGAGAAGATGGGCCTTCTCAAGATGGATTTCCTAGGCCTCGCTACGCTGACCGTGATTACTGATTGTCTGAAGCTGATTGAGCAGACCCGTGGCGAGAAGCTGGATATCGAGATGCTCCCACCGGACGACCCGGAGACGTTCAAACGAGTGTTTCATACGGCATTGACGTCAGGGGTCTTTCAGTTTGAATCGCCCGGGATGCGGGACATTTTACGGCGCTACAAGCCGGATACGGTGGAAGACCTGACGGCGCTGAATGCGCTGTATCGTCCTGGGCCGATGGACATGATCGACGACTTCATCGAGCGCAAATGGGGACGGCGAAAGGTGGAGTTTCTGCTGCCGGAGCTTGAGGGAATACTGAAGGATTCGCTGGGCGTGATCGTGTACCAGGAACAGGTGATGCGGATCGCGAACGTGCTGGCTAGCTACTCGCTGGGCGAGGCCGACCTGCTGCGTCGGGCGATGGGAAAAAAGAATGCCGAGGCAATGGCCGAGCAACGAGACCGGTTTATGAGCGGTGCCGCTGCACTCGGGCATCCCAAGGCCGCTGTTGGCGAGATATTCGATCTGATGGCGAAGTTCTCCGGATACGGTTTCAATAAGTCACACTCGGCGGCATACGCGCTGGTGGCCTACCAGACGGCTTATTTGAAAACGCACTATCCAGTGGAGTTTATGGCGGCGCTGCTGACCTCGGAAATCTCGAAGCCGGAAAACGTGGTGAAGTACATCAAGGAATGCCGCGAGTTGGAGATTCCGGTTGAGCCGCCTGATGTGCTTTTCAGCGACGCTGATTTCACGCCGCACGGAAAAGCCATTCGCTTTGGGCTGACAGCGATCAAGAACGTCGGACGCAATGCAATTGATTCAATTTTGACGGCGCGTAATGAACTGGCCGCGCAGAAAAAGGCTTTCGCATCGTTCTGGGAGTTCTGCGAGAAGGTCGATCTGCGGCTGATGAACAAGCGCGTGGTGGAATCGCTGATCAAGGCTGGGGCCCTGGATTCGTTTGGTCGGCGAGCGGCTCTTATGTCCTCGGTGGACAAGGCGATGGAGCGCGCGCAGAAAACGCAGCGCGACCGCGATGCAGGGCAGCATGGGTTGTTCGGGATTTTCGACGATCACCCGACAGCGGCTGCAAAAGCCGACGAGTTGCCGAATATCGCGGACTGGGATGAGTATCAGCGCCTTCAGGCTGAGAAGGAAGTGCTTGGGTTCTTTGTGTCAGGGCATCCTCTGGATAAGTACGCGGAGAAGCTGCGGAATCTTCCTGGAGTCATGGATGCGGCGACGGCGCTCGAAACGAAGCCTGCGCCTAGCAACGGGCGGCGCGGTCAGGCTCCGGAAAACGAAACGGCAATTGCCGGTGTGATTGTCGGATTGAAGGTTGCAAAGTCGAAACGATCGGGTGAGCTGTATGCGCAGGCATCTTTGGAGGATGCTACGGGCAAGATCGATCTGATCTGTTTCCCTAAAGATTACGAGAAGTTGAAGGAGACGCTGAAGATCGAAGTCCCGGTACTGGTTCGTGGACAACTGCGCGCGGAAGAAGAGGCTGCGCCTAAGCTGGCGGTGTCATCGATTCAGGCGCTTGAAGATGTGAAGGTCCGCTTGCCGCAGAATGTGCGCATCCGAGTGCCGCTGGAGCGGGCGAGCGAAGCTACTTTGATTGAATTGCGGCAGATGATTGCGGCATCACCGGGGCCGGGCAAGCTGATGCTCAATCTAGAACGGAGCGGCGAGTTCTGCGTGATGATGGAGCCTGTCGGGGTAACGGTTGCGGCTGATCGGGCGTTTGTAGATCGCGCTGAAGAACTACTGGGGCGCGGGATGGTGCAGGCGCTCGACTGAAAAGGGCACAGAGCATACCCTCTGAATTTTCAAGCTGACGAGCTTTGTTTTCAAAATGCGAGCGCAACCTGTGCTGCCAAACATCTTCTTTACCCTGAGCGCTGTACCCTGCCCCCTATCCCTGTACAATCGAAAAGTAAGACTTGCAGCGTCTATGACTGAGCAGGCAGGTAGTGTTGAGCAGATGCAGGCTGTGGCCGAGGCCACGCCTGCGGCGTGGGTGAAAACGGAGCTGGCACGACATCCGCAGCGGCCGTATCCGATGGACTTTATCGAAAGCATATTCACTGACTTCAGCGAGATCCACGGCGACCGCGCCTTTGGCGACGATGAGGCGATGTCGTGCGGTATGGCCCGCTTCCACGGCGAAGAGGTCATGGTGATCGGCAACCTCAAAGGACGTACGGTAAAAGAGCGCATCCAGCGCAAGTTTGGCTCGCCTGATCCCGAGGGCTATCGTAAGGCGCTGCGCGCCATGAGGATAGCCGAAAAGTGGTCGCGTCCGGTCTTCACCTTTATTGATCTTGCAGGCGCGAATCCTGGCATTGGCGCGGAAGAACGCGGGCAGGCCGAAGCGATTGCGCGCAACCTGATGGAGATGTCCCGGCTGCGCGTGCCGCTCATTGCCACAATCACAGGCGAAGGCGGCTCAGGCGGCGCGCTGGCGCTGGCTGTTGCTGACCGCGTGCTGATTCTGGAGAATGCAGTATATTCGGTAATTTCACCGGAAGGCTGCGCTTCGATCATGTGGCGCGACGCCAGCAAGCGGGCACAGGCGGCGGAGGCGCTGAAGATCACGGCGCAAGACGTGAAAGCGCTAGGTTGCGTAGACGACATTGTTCCAGAACCGGAGGGAGGAGCGCAGTCGAATGTTGAAGAAGCGTCTCGGCTGCTGGATGAAAAGCTGACCTGGCACTTCAATGAGATCAAGGCGCTGCCGCTCGAAGATATGCTATCGCGCCGTTATGAGAAGTTTCGCAACATCGCGCAGTTCTATACGACATAGACATAATGGCGTTCTTCACGGAATTGTTGTCCCTGCTGAGTATTGACGGAGTTTCCCGATGAAATCTCCCGGACGCCTCCGCGCCTTCAGCTGGTTTGCCATTGCCGCAATTTACTTCGTCTTCGCGCAGCAGATTTCTTTGCGCGCGGCGAATGGACTTAGTACAGGCGACTGGTTTCTGTTGGTGCAGAGCGCCATTCTGCTCTTTTTGCTTCTGGTCGGATACGCTGCGATGGGCTATGCGGGTCAGAGCCAGCGCGAGCCGCTGAAGACGATGGGCCTCGTGCGGCGCGAAGGCTGGAAACGCGAATTTGCAGTAGGAGCAGCATTCGGGTGGGGCGGCGTCGTGGCATGCGTGCTGCCCATCGCTCTATTTGGCAGCCTGGTGGTTCGTTTTTGGACGGACAGTCATCAATTTTTTCTTCTCTTTGTAAACCTGCTGACGTTGGCCGTTGCGGCGTTGGCTGAAGAAGTAGCATTTCGCGGGTATTCATTCCAGCGACTGATTGACGCCATCGGACCCACACTGGCTACACTCGGTATGTCCGTGCTGTTCGCTGTGATCCATCTGCTGAACACGAATGCAACCGCGGCGAGCACTCTGGTCACGATTCTTGCGGGGTGGCTCTTCTCAATTGCCTATCTGCGCACGCGGGCATTATGGCTGCCTTGGGGGCTGCACTTTGCCTGGAATGCGAGCATGGGCCTGTTATTCGGATTACCGGTGAGTGGATCGACAGTGTTCAACCCTGTAATCACGACAAATGCTGTTGGTCCACTATGGCTCACCGGCGGCGGGTATGGACCCGAGGGCAGTGCTGTTGCGGTCATCGTTCTGCCTCTGCTCTCAATTGTCTTGATAAGAGCCACCCGCGACTATGCCCATCGCTACGCTCAGCCTGTGATTGTGCCGGGTGGCATTCCAGTGGATCTGGATGCAATTGCGAGAAAGCAACATGAGGCTGCTATGGGTGCAGCAACGACATCTAATGAACCTCAATTGATACAAATATTGCCTGCGATTCCTCCTGCGAATGGCAATTCATCGCAAGCTTCAGAAACAAAAGTAGATGAACAGGTTGTCCTCGAAGCGCCTCGACAGGCTTCAGAGCCACAATCGGAATAGCTTCGCATAAATCTGTTTCACCCATTTCAAAACAATATATGCACGGTTTAGCGAGCTGAGGCTTGCAAAAGCCGCTGAATAGCGCCATGCTTATAGAGCGAAAGGTTTTGGGGGCCTCGGCATGCAGGGGTTCGCAACTCAGGGCACGTGGAATCGGCGCCTGTTGCGAGTGGCGACAGGCAGCCTGCTGCGGATCGCAGCCGGCGCGGCTGCGCTGCTGATGTTGTTTTCAGTCACCGCCAATTCTCAGGTCTTTACCGTCACCCCGGAAGGCATGGGCGGGCACTACCTCGAGTTTCACCCTACCAACGTTTCTCTCCCCACTAATCCACTGACTGAACGAGGCAAGCAGGAACTCATACGTTCTCTGACTGCCGAGCAGGGATTCGCAATGCGGCCTCTTCCGCTTGCCGGGTTGACTCTGCACGCAAACGGGGATATGCAGCCCAGCGGCACTGACTATATGAATGAGCTCAGCCAGAAGGGCACATCCGCAAAGGCGGGAGACCGTTGCGTAATCACAGACGTAAAGATCAAAGAGGGCAAAATTGTTTTGTTGCTGAATGGTGGCCCCGACCCTAAGCACAAGTGGCTGCGGCATATTTCGATCGGGACGGATCCGAACTATACAACGCCCGTTGTACAGGACAATGGACAAGAACCCGTTGGGTCGCGCATCACGCTCGTGTTTCCACACGCGGTCCCGGAAATCTCCGGCAAAACGGTTGAAGCATTGCTCGCTCCGCTGCTTGGATTCGGCGTGAAGTCGCCTGTAGTGGCCTACACCGACACTCTGCCGCCGAAGCTTAAGCAGGCCATCCTCGATCATCATGTGCTTGTGGGCATGAGCACGGATATGGTGATCTACGCAATGGGAGAACCCCAGCAGAAAATTCGCGAGCGTCAGGGGCAGATGCCATTTGAAGAATGGATATACGGCGAAGCCCCGCAGCCGGTTCAGTTCATCCGCATCAATGGCAACCGCGTCATCCGCGTGGAGATCGCCGAGGTCGGCAAGCCCCCTGTGATTCGCGCTGAAAATGAAATGGGGGATTATTGGAATAACAATCCTGCTCCGAACACGCGCGAAATAAAGATGGGTGACGAAGCTCCAGGAGATGTAGCCAAGCAGAGCGCGCCGCAGGCTCCGCCAACCTTGCGTGAGCCCGGTGAGACTTTGCCTACGGACAACGACAAGGATCATCCAACAATGGGTCCGGTTCAATTTCCGTCCGGAATGGGACAAGACTCGGGTTCCGGCTCAACCCAGACTCAACAGAAGCAGCCGCCGTCTAACCCTCCTCCTGCTTCGCAGCCGGGCGGAAGTTCTCCGCAGCAGCAGCAATATGTAGCCACGAGCGCGGCCCCGCAGCGCTGAACTCATCATTACGGAGCATGTATCCTGAATACATGCTCGACTACGAAATTACTCCCTCACAATTGGCAGCGATTCTTGCCGGCCCAGAGCGCGAGCATGTTGTCCTGCTGGACGTGCGCGAGCCTGCCGAGCATGGCGTTGCGCGCATTGAAGGCAGCATTCTGATGCCAATGGGCGACGTGCCTGGCCGCGCTAACCAGGAGCTGGACCCGGACGCGCACATCATCACCATCTGCCATCATGGGGTGCGCTCGATGAACGTGGCAGTGTGGCTTCGCAACCAGGGCTTTGAGAAAACTCAATCGCTTCGCGGTGGCATCGACGCCTGGTCGGCTCTGGTAGATCCTACAATTGCACGGTATTAAGTCTGACGAATGTCTAGAACACGACTCTATCTTTTCCTGCACTGGATTCCGGCGATGATCGGGATTGCCGTAATCCTAACCGAGTCGACCGCAATGATGGGTGCGAACAATACCAGCCGCTGGCTGTTGCCCATCTGGGTCAAGCTCTTTGGCCCGATCACGCCTGAGCACTGGGCTGTGGTCCATCACTGGATTCGCAAGACCGGGCATTTTGTTGGATACGGGTTGGTAAGTCTGAGTTTTTTCGAAGGCTGGCGCGCTACATTTTCAGAAAGAATGCAGGGCCACCGCCGAATCTTTACTGTTGTTGCACCGTTGGCGCTTATCTCAACGCTGTTGCTGGCTTCGTGGGACGAGTGGCACCAGTCGTTCTTGCCCAACCGCACCAGCAAGGTTTCTGATGTGGGCATCGATTTCTCGGGTGCACTGCTGGCGAACATCATTCTTCTGCTGGTGCTCGCACTTGTGTGGCGCAACCGCGCGAAGCGCAGACAGGAAGCGGTTCATCCGGTTTCATCCCAGACGTGATCGGTCAGAGTAAATTGTATGGCGCAGCGATACACTGGGATGTTTAAGCTTGAGGAGAAACGATGCCGACTGCTGTTGAATATGCGCGGGAACAATACCCACGCTTTCTGGATGAATTAAAGACGCTGTTGCGGATTCCGTCCGTATCCACATTGCCCGAGCACAAAAGCGATGTGCGTCGTGCAGCCGAATCCCTGGTTGCCGAACTGAAGCGCATTGGGATGGAGAATGTCCGGCTCATCGAGGGAGCGGGGCACCCGCTAGTATATACCGATTGGCTGCACGCCGCAGGCAAACCGACGTGCCTATGCTATGGACACTATGATGTGCAGCCACCCGACCCGCTGGATGAATGGCTCTCGCCGCCATTTGATCCGACAGAGCGCAATGGCAATCTCTACGCGCGCGGCGCGGTGGACGACAAAGGCCAAATGTACATGCACGTCAAGGCGCTCGAGTCGCTCTTTGCTGCGCACGGCGGCAAGCTGCCGCTGAACATCCGTGTGATTCTTGAAGGCGAGGAAGAGGTTGGCGGCGAATCAATCGCGAAATTCGTGCGCGAGCACCGGGAGCAATTGAAGGCTGATTTCGCTCTGGTGTCAGACACGGAACTATTCGCGCCTGAGTTGCCTACGTTGTGCGTGGGGTTGCGCGGCATGATCTATACCGAGATCGAAGCACGCGGCGCGAAGACCGATTTGCATTCAGGGATCTATGGCGGCGCGGCGCCGAATCCGTTTGTTGCTCTGGCGCAAATCATTGCACAACTCAAGGACAAAGACGGGCACATTCTCATCCCAGGTTTCTATGACAAGGTGCAGGCTCCGAGCAAAGATGAGCTGAAAGCGTGGAAGAGCCTGCCGTTCGACGAAGAACATTATCGCCAGACCGAGGTCGGCTCATCGCAGTTAACAGGCGAATCGGGATATTCGGTCATTGAGCGCACCTGGGCGAGGCCTACACTCGATGTTCACGGCATGCCCGGAGGCTTTACCGGAGCGGGCGCAAAAACAGTGATTCCAGCCAAAGCCGTCGCCAAAGTCTCCATGCGTCTCGTTCCGGACATGACGCCGACTGAGGCGTTTGCAAAGTACAAGAGCTACGTCGAGTCGCTGAAGCCAGCAGGCATTGAGCTTGACGTGCGGCTGATTCATTCTGGCGATGCAATTGTAATTGGCACGGACAATCCTTACATCAAGGCTGCAACAAACGCGCTGAAGCAGGTCTGGAACAAGGATACGGTCTTTATCCGCTCGGGTGGCTCGATCCCGATTGTCGGCGACTTTGAGCGGCACCTGAAAATCCCGACAGTGATGATGGGCTTCGGCCTGCCTGATGACAATCTGCACGCGCCGAACGAAAAATTTCACTTGGCGAATTTCTATCGCGGCATTGAATCCATCATCACCTTCTTTGAAGAGCTGGGGAAGTGAACGGGTACGTTCTCGCCGGCGGGCGCAGCACGCGCATGGGAACGGACAAGGCGTTGCTGCTCTATGCCGGCAAGCCGCTCATCGCTCATGCTGTCGACCTGCTGAAGTCTGCGGGCGTTGAACCGCACATTGTAGGCACTCGGTCTGATCTTGCGATGTTTGCTCCGGTGATTGCGGATCTGCACCCGGGATGCGGCCCGCTCGGCGGGATTGAAGCTGCGCTGGCGTCAAACAGCAGCGAATCGAATGTGTTTCTTCCGGTCGATTTGCCCCTGCTGCCCGTGGAGTTCGTGCAATATCTGATCGAGCGCGCCCGCATCACAGGTGCATGTGCGACCATTCCAACGCTGGCAGGAAGGCCAGAGCCTTTGTGTGCCGTGTATCGCCGCAATCTGCTGGCTGGGGTTCGAGTTGCGATTGAGTCGGGCATCTACAAGGTAATGGAGGGAATTACCGATGCCGATTTGCCATCCGAAATAGACATCTTCAGCGTGGAAGCCGTTGCCTCAACGCGCGACGACTGGCCGCACGAGCTTCCGCTGCACCGCTGGTTTCAGAACCTGAATACACCAGCGGACATAGCGCTGATAAGCTGCTGATAAGCTGATGTTTAGGAATCTGTATTGAGTACTGTTCCCATCGTCGTAGTGGAAGAGAAGCAGACGGCGTCCGCTCCGGAGCCTTACATCGCCTTCGACAAAGTCTCGAAGTCATTTGGCGATCTGGTGGTGCTCGATGACGTGAGCTTCTATGTATTACCCGGCGAAACGCTCTGTATTCTGGGGCGAAGCGGCGTTGGCAAGTCGGTTTCTCTGCAGCAGATCATGGGCTTTCTCAAGCCGGATTCAGGAGAGATTCTTGTCGCCGGAGAAAACATTTGCGGATACACCGAGGAGCAGATGCAGACCATCCGCCGCAAGGTGACGATGGTCTTTCAGAATGGTGCTCTGTTTGATTCGCTGACGGTCGGCGAGAATGTAGCGTTTCCTCTGCGTGAGCGCGGCGAGTTGATGGAAGACCAGATCCAACAGATCGTGAATGGTCTTCTGGAGATGGTAGGCGTGGCGGCCATGAAAGAACTGTTGCCGTCCGACCTTTCAACCGGCATGAAACGCAGTGTGGCCATCGCGCGGGCCCTTTCCGCACAGCCCGAGGCGATTCTTTACGACGAACCAACGACGATGGTCGATCCACTGATTGCGCGTTTGCTGGGCGACCTGATTCAAAAGCTAAAGCATCAGCTCCACCTGACCAGCATTGTTGTGACGCACGACATGCGCTTCGCCAAAAAGCTGGCTGACCGAGTACTGTTTCTGCATCAGGCTAAATCGCACTTTTTCGGAACGATGGAAGAAATGGAGCGGTCCGACGACGAGATTGTGCGCCAGTTTCTGGAACTCGATGCGCTGGTGCTACCGGAAGCATAGTTATGTCGAACACAAAAGAAGCCGGCACGCACCACACGACTGCGAGCGACTTTGTCGGGACGTGGAAGCTGGTTGACTATTCTTTTCTCCGTGAGGACGGCACGGTTGAGAAGCCGTGGGGCGACCACGTTGTGGGCTATCTTCTCTATTCTGCCGAAGGCTACATGAGCGGCAATCTCAGCCCCGCGGGCCGCAGGCACAACGTCGAGAAGGCCAGCCGCAAACGCGACTACATTGCCTATGCCGGCCCTTACACCGTTGAAGGCGATACGGTGACGCATCATGTTGAAGTGAGCCTCTTTCCCAACTGGCTGGGAACGGCGCAGTTGCGCTATCACAAGCGCGAGGGCAATCGGCTGATCCTGCGCACACCGCCTATCCCTTCAGGTGACGGCGTTGTTGCCGTCCAACTGACCTGGGAGAAGGTCGTCAGGTAGATTGCTACACTAAGAGAGTGAAGATTGCGCTCGCTCAGATCAATCCCACTATCGGTGATTTCACCGGAAATATAGAGAAGATTCTCGATTTCACGCGCAAGGCAGCCGAAGGCGGCGCTGGCCTCGTTCTTTTTCCCGAGCTTGCCGTCTGCGGCTATCCGCCGGCGGATTTTCTTGATAAACCATCGTTTGTAGCGCGATCAGAAGAGGCCATTGTAGAGATCGCACAAGCCACCGTTGAGCTGAATATCGCAAGCATCGTTGGCTACGTTACGCCTGCTCATGCCAGTACCGGAAAGCGCGTGATGAACTCGGCGGCTCTGATTCGCGAAGGAGAAGTAGCTTTTGTGCAATCAAAGATGCTGCTGCCGTTTTACGATGTCTTCGACGACCAGCGCTATTTCGCGCCTGCCGAAAAACAGCACCTCTGCCACTTTAGCGGCAAGCGCATCGCGCTCACTATCTGTGAAGACACCTGGAACGATAAGAATTTCTGGCAGAAACGGCTGCATACCGTCGACCCCGTTGAAGAGCTGATGCGCGAAGGTGGCGACATCATTCTGAACATCGCTGCATCTCCTTACTGGCGGGGAAAACGTAGGACGCGCCGCGACATGCTCGCCGCGATTGCGCGCCATCACTGCGCGCCCATAGTGATGGTGAACCAGGTTGGCGGTAATGACGGACTCATCTTTGACGGGTCGAGCTTGGTGATCGCCGCTGACGGCTCGGTGATTGCTCAGGCCAAATCGTTTGAAGAGGACCTGGTCTTTGCCGACATGAGCGCGCGCGCCGGCGATGTGCACTGGCAAACGGACAACGTGGATGAAGCGGTCTATAACGCGCTTGTTTTGGGCACCCGGGATTATGTGCAGAAGTGCGGCTTTTCTAAGATACTGATTGGCCTGAGCGGCGGCATTGATTCGGCACTGGTAGCTGCGATTGCAGTTGACGCACTAGGCAAAGAAAATGTCATGGGCATTGGCATGCCGAGCCCCTATTCGTCAGCCGGATCGGTGGAAGACGGTCGTAAGCTGGCTGAGAATCTTGGCATTGGTTTTGAACTTATTTCCATCAGCGGTTTGTTTGCAGAATACGACAAGGCGTTGTGCCCGCTGTTTACCGGCCTCAAGCCCGACATCACAGAAGAGAACATTCAATCGCGCATTCGCGGCAACCTGTTGATGGCTTTGTCGAACAAGTTCAACGCCCTGGTTCTGACGACCGGCAACAAATCTGAAATGGCGGTCGGCTACTGCACCCTATACGGCGATATGGTAGGCGCGCTGGCGGTAATTGGCGACCTGGTAAAGACGCGCGTCTACGACCTCAGCCGCTTCGCAAATCGCAATGGTGAGCGGATACCTTCAGCCACCATTAACAAGCCACCTTCAGCCGAATTACGCCCGGGACAGATGGACACGGACTCGTTGCCGCCCTATGAAGTGCTCGACCCGATAATCGAGGCTTATGTGGAGCGCTACGAAACGCCGGAAGAGATAGCGACGAAACAGCATGTCGATCTCCAACTGGTGCGCAAAGTCGTCAAACTTGTTGAGCGCAGCGAATACAAGCGCCAGCAGGCAGCGCCTGTGCTCAAAGTTACGAAGAAGGCTTTCGGGCCGGGCAGGCGCTTTCCCATCGCGGTAAAAGTTCAGGTATAGACTCAGGATTAGAAAGGAATTCGATGCAACTTTTTGCTTCTCTTCGCAATACTCTTTTTGCGATTGTTTTCATCGGCATAACCTCACCCCTGCTTCACGCGCAATCAACCACGGAAGAAGTGCCCGCGGCGCCCAGCGCCCCCGCCGCTGCTCCTCGGCCAACAGGGCCGCCGCAGTTTCCGCCGGTAGATCCTGCTAATTTCACGGTGGACACTCCGAGCAAGGACACGGTGAATGCCTTCCTACATGAATTTTGGGGCTACGACCCTGACCGTGTGTGGCAGATCCAGGCCATCCAGAAAACGGCTGCTCCCGGCATAAGCAAGGTGACGGTGCTGGCGGCGCAGAAGACCAGCCCGCAAATCGGGACATTGCAATTCTTCACCACTCCCGATGGCCAGCACTTGATTTCGAGCGAGGTGATGCCATTCGGTGCGCGCCCATTCGACGCAGCTCATAAACTCCTGCTGGCCGAGGCCAACGGGCCTTCGCGCGGCGCTGCATCCAAAAACCTGCTTTTAGTCGAGTTTGCCGATTTCCAGTGCCCGCATTGCAAAGCCGCGCAGCCTACGGTGCAACGGCTGTTACAGGATTTTCCCAATGCGCACTACGTTTTCGAAAACCTTCCCCTCACATCAATACACACTGAGGCAATGAAAGCCGCGCTCTACAGCACGTGCGTGGCAAAACTATACGGCAACGATGCCTTCTTCAAATTTGCCGACCTGGTATTTCAAAACCAGGAAGGTTTGACGCCGCAGACCTCTGATACCACGCTCAATGAGGCCGCCACCAAGGCAGGCGCGGATGGCGCTAAAGTCGGCTCCTGCACGCTGACCCCCGAGGCGAAGGCCAGCGTCGAAGCTTCTATAAAGCTGGCGCAATCACTCAACGTGAATGAGACCCCGACGCTCTTCATTAACGGTCGCGGCGTCCCCATGGGCGGAGCGCCTTATGAGACATTGCAGAAGATTGTCGCCTTTCAGGAAAAGGAAGACAAATAGCAGATTACGGATGCACAGGCAGCATCACAAGCTGGCTTGCGGGCTTGGTGTGACTCAGGCGGACAATCTCGGGTGTAATGAGAATGACTAGCTTTGACACGTCCAGATTGCTTTCCTTGTTCGTCGTAGATTGGAAGCCCGGCAATTCGCTCAAACCTGGGATGCCGCTGACGGCAGCGCTCTGCTGTCGAGTGAGATCACTGATCATCAGCGCGCTCTCGCCCTGCGGTAGTGTCACTGAGCCGGTGAACTGCTGGCTATTGAGAATAGGATTGTCGTTGAGGGTTTGGCCAGTCAGCGATTCAATCTTTAGGTCGAGCTTCAGGGCGACGTCTTTATTCTGCTGGACGTGAGGCGTTGCCTTCAGAGTCAGCCCGAGATCCTCGTATTGCACCTGCGGAATAGTCTGATTAACCGTGCTTTGCAGTGCCGCCGAATTGATGCCTAGGTTCTGCAGCGCGCTTGAAATTCCTGCCTGCGAAATGCCGGGGATGCCGAGAGAATTCCCCGTCAATCCTGAATAAGTAGACGTGATGATGGGGTAGCGTGTCCCGCTACGGATGGTGGCGTCTTCCTGATCCTGTACGCGCAACTGCACCTGATCGAGCATTCGTGTGTCCGACGAGTTGAGGGCCAGATTCACCGTTGCCCCCTGATTTAGGGTCAGACCGCTTTGGGTAATTCCGCCGCCAAACAAAGCAAACGGTTGATTGAAGACTGTACCTGAAACGACGCCGGTAGCGATAAGAATGGCCACAATAGCCAGGTTATCGCCCGCAGGCGCCAGGCCCGCTGCAATAATCTGCTGGACGGCGCTCTGATTGGCCTGGATGATCTGATTGACCTCTGTGGGAACATTGAAGATTGTTGTCGTTTGCGGAAGTTCCACGCCGATGTTCGTCATCCGCATTCGCGCCACTTCATAAAGACGCAGATGCAACAGCACTTGGCTCCGGCCATCAAGCAGGTCGACGAGCATCTTATTTAGTGCATTGATGCGGTCCTGCGGCGCCCGGATTGTAAGCGTATGCGCAGAGGCCTGAATGGTAGCCTGCTGCGCTTCAAACACATTGCGCGCTATGTTGCCCATATCGCTCATTTCGGTCGCAGTCAGACCGGGGAGATAGACGGTCTCCATTACTTCGCGCTGAAACTTAGCACGGTTTTCTTTGTCGTCTAGCGCGACAAGCACGCGTTTTTCATCGAGTGGAACGAAAAACGTGTTAGTAATCAGCTTGAGCATCGTTGCCGCCTGCGCAAAATCCACGTCATCAGCGTCGAAGCGGACAATGCGGTTCCTGATGGAAGAATCCAGCGTTGGTGATATGCCGAAAGCCGTCAAAACCTGACGCAGTACCTCGTTGGCAGCGCTGCGAATATGAAAGCTCTGCCTTCCGCCCTTCGGCTTAAGTTCCGCTGGTTCGCCAGCTTCTTCGGCAGAAGGCATAAGGACAGCCTCTTTCGGCTCAACATCGCGCGCCATATCAACAATGTGCTGCTGCACAATTGGGTTCTTCGGATCGATGAGATAGGCTTCGGCAAGCAGTGAGCGCGCTGTATCTTCATGTCCCATCAGACGCGCTTTCCCCGCGTCCTGTACCAGTTGCGTCAGCAGATGCTCTTTGGCAATGCTCAACGCCGCGCGGTAGTCGGTATTGCCTGGATCCATCTGCGTTGCGCGCTCGAATTGCTTTTCCGCTTCGCGCAGATCGTCTTTCTTTAGCGCCTTGGCTCCATCCAGAAATGCCTTCGACGCTTCGTTCCTTTCGTGTTCTGAGGGTGGTTTTTGGACGGGTTGGGGCGATTGCGCGCATACGTGCAAGGCTGATCCCACGATCACGCCGCACAAGAGTAAGACCATGCTGTTGCGAAAGGTCATACGTTCATCAAAGCCGCCAGCGTGCTGGCGCAAACTTCAGGCTGGTCCTGCATAAGATCATTAAACGAATAGCGGCCTGTAGCGACCGCAATGGTGGGCAGGCCATTGGCCCTCGCGGCACGTATATCGAAAGGCGTATCGCCAACTACGCAGACAGAAGCATCCGCTCCCTTGATGCTGCGCGCCTGTCTGGCTGCGTCGGCAATCATGTCTGCCCGGGCAGGGAAGTTGTCTGCGAATCCGCCAAACGTAAACCAGCGACGCACGCCGAGCACTTCCAGCTTGAGCCAGCCAATTGATTCAAGATTTCCCGTGCCTATACCAAGCGCCGCGCTCTTGCCATACAGATACGCGAGGATTTCATCAACACCGGGCATCTTTACCAGGTCCATCTGGTCGCGCTGTGCGGCTACGGTAGCACGCATGTGCGCGAGCACGTCCGCGAGCATTGGCTGCCAATGCTCGTCATCAAGTTCGGCAAGACGAAAAGCATCATACAAAATGCCCGGATCGGTGTTGCCGCTTAACGTTACACCGTCGAGCACAAGCTCGCGCCCCATCACACTGCGCACGCTCTCAAAAAATGACTCGTAGTGAATGCGGTCGCGGCTGCGCAGCAGTGTGCCATCTATGTCAAAGAGATAAGCGTCCTGCCGGTCCCAGAGAAAACCTCCCTGAACATGAATGCGCGGACTGCCCTCATCTGGCTGCGTAAATACTGGATCAATTGTGGTGGAACTCGACTTGTTCGCCATGTCTCTCAATAGAGTAAAGCAGAGACCACGGCCACCGGAAAGATCAACGCGCGGTCTGCTTCATCTCAAGTACAGGACGCTCGCTGTGCGGCGGGCGCTTGAGCCCATTGCGGACCTGCGCCGGGTCGATGTTCAGCTCGGCAATAATGCGGCTGAGGGTGTTGCGGTGAACGCCCAGCTCCTTTGCGGCCTTGCATTGGTTCCCCCTGTTATGCGCAAGAACAGTGAGCAGATAATGGCGCTTGAATTCGCGCACAGCTTCAGCATACTTTATGCCGCCTGCATGCATTGCTGTCACAAGGAGTTCCAGGTCGCGTTTCACAGATTCCTCTCTCTCTCTTATGCCGGATATGTTTCCGGCTTATTCTGGTTTTGCAATGGCCCCGGAACCACAGACGCGTCTGGCTTCAGCCAGTCCGGTTGCGCATCGCGAATCGCTTTTACCCCCTCCCGTATACGTTCGCCGAGCTCAACGGGAGTCATCACAGAAGCTCCATGCGCCGCCGACAAAAAATAAGGCGCCAGCCTCGACTTTTCCATCCATGTGGCGCGAGGAAGAAAGGCGGCAATCGCCATAATTCCCAACGTCACTAGCACGCAGCCCTTCAGCAGGCCAAAAACAGCGCCGACAAAACGGTCAGCCCATCCCAGGCCAATCGACCGCACCGACCATCGAATAAGCCTGCCGGCCAACCCGGCAATCACCATCACCGCAATCGCAATAGCCACAAATGCGATGACTTCAGCCACTCCCGGAGAATGCACCCAACGGTCCAATAGCGGGAGCAGTTTCTGATAATTCCAACTGGCCAGAAGCAATCCAAGCACCACGCCTGCCAGCGAGAACGCTTCCACAAAAAATCCATGTTTTGCCGCGCTCAACACAGAAACGATCAGGATAATAACGATCGCCCAATCTATCAGTGCCATACCCGGTCGTATACCTCGTACTTCTTACAGCGACAGCGATTTTCCAGTCAGCAACTCGTATGCCTGGAAATATTTTTCCTGCGTCTTTTTCACAACTTCGTCAGGCAGGCCGGGCGCAGGCGCCTGCTTGTTCCAATGAATACTCTCTAGGTAATCACGCACAAACTGCTTATCGAATGAAGGCTGCGCGCCGCCGGGCGCATATTTATCACGCGGCCAGAAGCGCGATGAGTCCGGCGTCAAAACTTCGTCAGCAAGTATGATGCCTTCCGCTGTCGTCCCAAATTCAAACTTGGTGTCGGCAAGAATCAGCCCGCGACTCTCCGCATGGTTCGATGCTTTCTGATAAATTGCGAGGCTCAGACCGCGCAAGGCTGTTGCTGATTTTGTACCGATGAGCGAGACCATCTGGTCGAAGGAAATATTTTCATCGTGCTTGCCGTGCAGGCTCTTCGTCGCCGGAGTAAAAATTGGCTCCGGCAACTTGTCCGATTCCCGCAGGCTTTGCGGGAGGGGTATGCCGCAGACGGCGCCAGTTGCTTGGTAGTCCTTCCATCCCGAGCCTGAAAGATAGCCGCGCACCACGCACTCAACGGGAAACATCTGCGCGCGCTTGACCAGCATCGAGCGACCGCGCAGCTCGTCGTCATAGTCGTGCAGTTCTTCAGGATACTGATTCAAGTCAGCAGTAATGAGATGGTTCGGAACAATATCTTTTAAAAAATTGAACCAGAAGAGAGAAATCTGCGTGAGGACTGTGCCCTTGCCCGGAATTCCAGTCGCCAGCACATGGTCGAATGCGGAGATGCGGTCTGTCGCCACCAGCAGCAGAAACTCGCCTACTTCATACAAATCGCGCACCTTGCCGCGCGCATGCAAGACAAGATCGCCGATTTCGGTTTCGAGGAGGGCTGGCAAGGAAGTGGAACCTTTCGTCGAGAGGCTGAAAGTTGATTCTGCTTCTGCCGGAAAAGTTTGTCAACGCATCGCAACGGTGCAAAAAATGTAACGATGTAACGTCCTGTCACGAAGAATGGACGATGTCAATAGATAAGAATGAAACAAGCCGAAAACAGACAACAAATAGTTATTTAGAGTTGTCATCCTGACCCTAAGTGGAACAAAGGGGAAGGATCTGTTTTTACTCACGCGGTTGCGCGACGCAGCTCTCGCGCCTGTTCCTGCCCGCCCATGCGCACGCTTACAATTTTCGACACTCCCGGCTCCTGCATGGTTACGCCGTAGATCAAATCGGCGGCGGTCATCATGCGCTTGGAGTGCGTGACCATTACGAACTGTGTATCGTCAGCCATGCTGCGCAACATTTCCGCGAGCCGTCCTACGTTCGTCTCGTCAAGCGGAGCGTCCACTTCGTCGAGCACGCAGAAGGGGCTGGGCTGATACTGGAAGATTCCCATCAGCAGTGATAGCGCAGTGAGCGCCTTTTCGCCGCCCGAGAGCAGAAAGACGTTCTGCAGCTTCTTGCCCGGTGGCTGAGCGACGATGTCTACACCGCTGTCGGCTGCGTTTTCCTCGTCAGTGAGGCGCATGAAGGCCTGGCCGCCGCCGAAAAGTTTCGCGAAGGTCAGGCTGAAGTTTTCATTGATGCGAACAAAAGCCTCGTCGAACTTGGTGCACGAAATTTCGTCGATCTCCTTGATCGTGGCCTGGGTATTTTCGATGGAGTCGAGCAGGTCCTTGCGCTGCGTTTCCAGGAACTGGTGGCGCTGCTCCGTTTCCTTGTATTCTTCGAGCGCCATCATGTTGACCGGTCCCATAGACTCAAGTTTCTGCTTGAATCCGCGGCACGTCTCGTCTTCGGCAGTAAGTGCTTCGCCTTCAATGCGCGCGATTTCAGCGTCCTGGCGGAGCGCAACTGCCTCAATACCAAGATCATTCAGGCTCGTTTCCTCCAGGTGCTTGAGATCTGCGGTAAGAGTGGCGTCATTTGTTGCATGTTGGCTACGAGCTTCGCGCAGAGCGTCGGTTTCCCCGCGCAGCATCTTCAATCTCTGCTCCGTCTCCGCCAGACCAGCGCGCAATGTCTTTGCTTCTTCACCCAGACGGGCCACTTCCTGCTGTGCTTGCTCGCGAACCTGCGACAAATCCTCACGCTGCACGGCTAGTTGCTCATTTTCCTGCACGCGCTGCTGTTGTTCTGTGCCGGCGGCGGTCAGTTGCTGTTCAATCTGAGAAACACGCTGCGCTAAATCACCATACATGCGGTCAATACGGGCAAAGGCGGCCTCAGCACCCTTTCGGCGCTCTTCGAGACCCGCCAGTTCCGCCGACATCTGCGCCGCTTCCTGCTGCGCAGCTTCACGAGCAGTTCGTAGCTCTTCAACCTGTTGCTGAATTTCTTCAGCCGATTTTTCCGCAGCCGCATGAGCAGCTTCGTGGCGGGTAATCTCTTCACTCCGCTGTTCGATGAAGCTCTGCTTGGCGTTGCGCGCATCCTTGTTGCGCTCATTCTGCAGATTCCACTCTTGAAGCCGGCGTTCGAGGCGCTGCACTTCTGAATCCATTTGCCGCAGGGCGGCGCTCTGGTTCGCGCTCTCACGCTCAGCGCTGCGACGCTCTTCTGTTTGCGCATCGAGCTGATTCGTCAGTTCGGCAAGGTCACGCGCAAGAGAAGCCGCTGCAATGTCCGCCTGACCCAGCTCTTTTTCTACGATTTCCAGCTTTTGCTGCGTCTCGCGCAGTTCGCGCTTCAGCGCCAGCGGGCCAGCCGCGCTAGGCTTGCCTCCGGTCACAGTCACATTGTGGAAGCATTCTCCTGATGGAGCGAGGAAGAAAGCATTCGGGTTTTCGAGCGCAAGGCCGCGAGCAGTCTCGCCGTCCGGAGTCACATAGCCATCGCGCAGTTTGGGCAGAATCACTTCGAGGGACCTGCCGAAACCGTCCAGCACCCGAATGCAATTCTTCAACGGCACTACGCCACTCTGCTGCTCGTAGTGGTTGCCATTCGCTTCGCCTGCGAAGGAAAATTTCGCCTGCGCATCTTCAGGATGGACAAGGAACGTCGCCCGTCCATTTACGTCTGTCTTGAGTAGGCGCATGCCTTCGTGGGCTGCGTCCCAACTCTTGACCACGATGTAGTTCAACTCATCGCGAAGGAATTCGTCGACTACATTTTCGTGCTGGCCGGTGACTTCAAGAAAATCAGCCAATGTTCCAACCGGAGCGAGTCCGCCACCAAGAGAATTCGACTGGAAAAGCTTGCGCACAGTGTCCGTCGAATAGCTATGTTCGCGAATAAGCGCGTCAAGCGAATTGCGCTGGCCAGTAAGCGTTGCAACCTCAGCCCGAAGCTGATCGCCGTGCTTTTTGGCTTCAACTTCGGCTGTTCGTTTCGCTGCTATCTCATTGCGAAGGGCAGCGATTTCGGATTCGAGACGATTGAGGGTCTCAGTGACTGATTCAAACTTGATTGAGACCTGTCCGCGCTCCGCGCCCAGTGATTCCAGATCGCGCTTGACCGACTCCATCTCTGACCCGAGGCGCTGCGCATCACGGTCCAGTGCGGCCAGCGACTCTTCAGCCTGCGTCATCTGGTTGCGCGACTGGCCTACCTGTTGTAGCAGTTGCATGGCTTGGCGTCTTGCCGCTTCCATCCGTTGCTCGGCGGTCGCAACAGCCTGCACCGCATCACGCGCCTGCTGGTGCTTTGCCTGGGCCTGCTCGTGGAAAGTCAGCGCTTCGCTTGCGGCGCTTTCGAGGAAAGCGCGATTCGACTCGCGCTCGTTCTTCATTCCCTCGAATTGTTGCTTCGCCTGTTCGAGTTCTGCCGTAGAAGAAGCTGCTCGCGTCTGTAACTCTGCGATGCGTTCCTGGTTTGCGTTCTGACGCGAAGTGGCCCGCTCCAGCTCGACTGCGCTCTGGCTGGCTCGAGTCGACGATTCCTTTGCGGCAGCATCAAGCTCATATCCACGCTGCATTCCTGCCGCGTGTTCGGCGTCAAGAGTCTGTATCTGCGCACTGTGCTCATCAATCTGCCGGGTGAGGGAAGCGATCTCTTCCTCAAACCTGACATGTTCTGCATCCATCTGTGCGATCTTGCTGGCCAGGACAATCCGTAGACGGGCGCGCATCTCATCGCGCAATGCTGCATAGCGCTCGGCCTTTGCCGCCTGCCGCTTCAGCGATCCCATCTGGCGCGTGACTTCCTCAAAAATGTCGTTCACGCGTGCGAGATTCTGCTTGGCCTGTTCGAGGCGCAGTTCTGCAAGACGCTTCCTGGTCTTGAAGCGCGTGATGCCTGCGGCTTCTTCGATAATGGCGCGGCGGTCGTGCGGCTTTGAGCTGAGAAGCTGCCCAATGCGCTCCTGCCCGATGATGGCGTAGGACTCCGGTCCAAGGCCGGTGCCCATGAAGATGTCCTGAATGTCGCGCAGGCGGCACAATTTGCCGTTGAGCAGGTATTCGCTGTCGCCGGTGCGGAAGAGCCTGCGGGTCACTATGATCTCGCCCTGCTGCGGCGTCTTGCGGAACTTGCGGCGTCGAATTTTCAGAACGACATTGTTGCCGGGCTCGCCTTCTCCCGGCTGCGCTTCAGCTGCCGCAGGAGCTTCGCCTTCGATCACCTGGCCGGGCTGCGATTCGGCAATAATCTCTTCCACTTCAGCCGCACTCTGTTCCCGCAGCTTTTCTTCATCCCAATCCGTGTCCAGTTCGGTCTCGACGACAACTTCGGGCTCATCCAGTAATGGCCCACCGGCATAAGCATCCGGATCGATGAGCGTGATGGAAACTTCAGCCATGCCCAATGGCTTGCGGTCGCGGGTACCGGCAAAGATGACGTCTTCCATCTTGCCGCCGCGCAGACTTTTGGCGCTCTGTTCGCCCAATACCCAGGTAACTCCATCCAGAATGTTGGACTTACCGCATCCATTAGGGCCGACGACGACAGCGATGCCCTCGCCGGGCAAGGCCACTTCCGTGCGGTCGCAAAAGGACTTAAAGCCCAGAATCTGGATTTTTTTCAGCTTCAGCATGGCGAATTACTCCTCTGCGCGGACAAGGCTGTATCCACTTGAAACTCTAGACTTGAGAGAAGGTGGAATCAACAGTCGCACCCCAACATCTTGTGGATAAGCCGTCCCAAATCCTACGAATAGGACTGTAATGACAGATATTGTCTCAAATCGAGACTGAACCTGTCTTTTCGGGGATGTGGGGAAAATCGCGGAGTGCTGCCAGATGCTTCAAAATTAGACCGCAATAGGGATAAAAAACAAGGCAAAATCGAGCGATTTAGTGCATATTTTGGTGCATCCGGGGGTCTTTAACAGCCATTGACTTTCTATCCATAGACAATCTATATATAACCCATGGCAAAAAAATCCGAACTGCTTCCTGGAACGCTGGACATGCTAATCCTGAAAACGCTGACGCGCGCACCGCTGCACGGCTACGGCATCGCCCAGTCCATTAAACGTCTTTCCGATGACGTGCTGACAGTTGAAGAAGGCTCCTTGTATCCCGCACTGCAGCGGCTGCTGCTGCAGGGATGGGTGAAGGCGGAATGGAAAAAGACGGAGACCAATCGCCGCGCGCGTTATTACACGCTGACTCCGGATGGCCGCAAGCAGTTGGGCGAGGAGCTTTCCTCTTTCGAGCAGGTGATTGCCGCTATCGGGCGGGTGCTGCAGGACGCATAACAGGGCACAGCGCTCAGGGTGTAGGGCAGAGGAGGCCGTGGTGATGCATTCGCTTTCACGTTTCCTAAGAAGGTTACGGCTCTTCGTTCGCCGCGAAAACTTCAATCGCGAGATGGAAGAGGAAATGGCCTTCCATAAAGAGGAAACGGAAAAAGAATTTCGCGCCGATGGTATGGACGCGTGTGATGCGCGTCACGCCGCGAATTGTCAGTTTGGAAACGAAACGCGATTGCGAGACGAAAGCCGCGAGACGGTAGCGTTCTGGTTTGAAAGCTTTTTAACTGATTGCCGTTACGCGATGCGGCAGTTTATGAAGGCGTCGGGCTTTACGTTGACTATCGTCGTGACTCTGGCGCTCGGCATCGGCGCCACAACCGCGATTTTCACGCTGGTCTATGCAACCCTGCTGCGCAGCCTGCCTTATCCGCAGGCGGACCGCGTTGTTCACATTGAAGACGCGCGCTTGCAGGGCCAGTCAACCGCCGGATTAGTGGGCATGGGGCGGTTCTTTGATATTCGCGCCCGCTCGAAGTCTTTTGCGAGCCTGGGATTCTTCTATTTCGACCACACAACGCTGATCGCCGGTAACCACCTGCCAGTGGCGATGAAGGCCATAGGCGCAAGCGCGGGATTCTGGAATATTTTAGGCGTCCAGCCGATGCTGGGACGCACATTTAACGAGCAGGACGACATGCCGAACGCCCCGGGCGCGGTTGTGTTGAGTTATGGCACGTGGCAGCAGATATTTGACGGCGATCCGGGCGTGATCGGCAAGCAAGTCACGCTCGACCAGAAAGCGGCGACGGTTGTTGGCGTGATGCCGCAGGGTTTCAACATGCCGAACGGCATCGACCTCTGGCAGCCTGCGCAACGCGATGCTGCTGATTTGTGGAGCAAGAATCGCGGCGAAAATACGCGCTTCATCAATGTCTATGGAAGGCTGAAGCCGGGCGTCTCTTTACAGGCAGCGCAAAACGACTTGCATACAATTGGCGAGCAGTTGCGGCGGGAATATCCCGCGACAGACGCCGGATGGCAATTCAGCAGCGAGTCATTGCGCGACGATCTTTACGGCGAATTGCGGCCTGCTCTCGTTGTCCTGCTGATTGCATCCGGTTTTCTGCTGCTGATCGCCTGCGTGAATGTCGCCAATCTGCTGCTGTCCCGCGCGACATCCCGAGAGCGCGAAGTGGCATTGAGACGGGCGCTGGGCGCGTCAGAAGCGCGAATCAGGCTGCAATTTCTTATTGAGAGCACCATGCTGGCCCTGTTTGGAGGCTGCGCCGGACTGGCTGCGACATTTGCTCTGGTCCGCACGGTTGCGGCAAAGCTGCCGGGGAGACTGGGGGCGCCCGGAACCATCGCCATGAATTGGCCGGTGGTGTGGTTCGCTGTTGTTCTTGCGGTCGGGGTGGGAATCGTCTTCGGAATCACGCCAGCCATCAGGAACCGGCAGATTGATCTGAATACGAGTCTGAAACGCGGCGAAGCTCGACTCTCCGTTCCAACTGGCGCCGGAGTACGCGGCGCATTTATCTCCGTCCAGGTCGGACTTTCTGTTGTGTTGCTGATTGGCGCGTCGCTGCTTGCCGAATCGTTCTGGAACCTGCTGAAATCGCCGCTGGGTTTTCAGCCTGACCATCTGCTTACCTTTTCCATTGACCTGCCGTGGAACACGGATGAAGCACGCGTCCGTAATTTCTACGCCGAGATACAGCGCAGGATCGCCGCTTTGCCGGGGGCGCAGTCTGTAGGCCAAATCAGCACGCTACCCATAGTTGACTGGCATTTAAGAGGGAACTTCGACGCGGACTGGCTGCCGCGCAGCCCAAAACGGGACACCGTGAATGTAGAAGAGCGCTCGTTTGCATGGGACTATCTGGCTGCCATGGGTACGCCTCTGCTTGCCGGACGCACATTTACGGAGCAGGATGCGACTGCGGACCTTGCGCCAGTGATTGTGAACCAGCAATTTGTTCGGCAGTATTTTCCCGGCGGCAATCCAAGCGGCCGGCATTTGATAAGCGACAACAGCTACATCGGAACGGTAGAGATTGTCGGCGTGATTGGCAATGTGCGCGGGACTGCTGGCTCAATAGCGAGCAAGGCCGGGCCGGAAGTCTATTTCCCGTTGGATGGGCATTCGGTGATGCGCTCTTTCGTTGTCCGCTCGCATGTCCCGCCGGAGCAGATGATGAACGCCATCCGGGAACAGGTGCATCAGGTCGATCCGCGGCAGGCGATTGCCAATGTCCGATCGATGGACGACCTGCTCGATAAGGCCGTTGCGCAGCCACGCTTGAATATGGCCATCGTTGTGTCATTTGCCGTGGTCGCGCTGCTGCTGGCCTGTGTGGGCATCTATGGCGTGGTCGCTTATGCGGTGGCGCAGCGGACACAGGAGATTGGCGTGCGCATGGCCCTTGGCGCGACACGCGGTCAGATTTCCCGCCACTTCATAAGGCGGGCACTGACTTCGGCCATGTTCGGATTATTTGCCGGAACGGTATGCGCGCTTCTGCTGACGCGCCTGTTGCGCAGCCAGCTTTATGGTGTAACGCCGGACGATCCGGTTATTTATCTGGGGTCCATTGCGCTGCTGCTGGTTCCTGTCGTACTGGCAACATTGCGGCCCGCTTTGATTGCGGCTTCGGTGGATCCGGTGGAGGCGTTGAGGGCGGAGTAAGGGTGGTCAGGTCAGTTCTGTGGTCTCCCACCCCTTCGACAAGCTCAGGGCAGGCTCTATCGCAAACTACGCGATAGGATGGGGCACCCGAGCGAGTAGTTCTCAAACCGGAAAACAACCCCACTCAAGCCAAAGGAAGGCTTGAATGGGCCACCCATCACCCGTTGGATTTTTGAACGTACATAGCACAGGAGATATCGATGGACTGGATGCTTCGCTTCTTTCGCAAACTGGGAATCTTTCTTCGCGGAGACCGGTTTAACCGCGAGCTTGAAGAAGAGATGACATTTCATCGCGAGGAGACGGTCAGGGAACTAAGCGCCGAGGGTATTGCATCTGAAGATGCGCGGCACGCGGCGAACCGGCAGTTCGGCAATGATGCGAAGCTGAGAGGCCAGACGCGCGAGACCGCTGGGTTCTGGTTTGAGAGCGTGTTGCAGGACTTTCGCTTCGCCCTGCGGCAACTGCGGAAGAATCCTGGGTTCGCACTGACCGCGATTCTCATCCTGACGCTGGGCATTGGCGCGAGCGTGGCCATCTTCGGCTTCGTGGATGCGGCGCTGATTAAACCTTTGCCCTACAAGAATCCCAATCGACTGGTCGTGTTGTTTGAGAGTATTCCGCTGGGGCCGCGCTTTCATCTTTCTTATCCTGACTATCTGGACTGGAAGCGGGAGAATACGGTTTTTCAGTCGCTCGATGTGTATGCGCCTTATGGCTTCATGCTGACGGACCGTGACGGAACGCATCAGGCGTATGGTGCGCGCGTGAGCGACGGGTTCTTTCGCACGCTGGGTGTTGCTCCCGTGCTGGGGCGTGATTTCCGTTCCGGCGAGGACCAGAAAAATGCGCCGCGCACCGTTTTGTTGAGCTATTCCGCGTGGCAACGGCGTTTTGGTGGAAGAAACGATGTGTTAGGCCAGACAGTGGTCCTTGACGGCCATCCCAATACGATCATTGGAGTGCTGCCGAGTGACTTTCACTTTGCTCCGGCCGAGCCGGCCGACTTCTGGACAACTTCGCAGAGCGAAATCAGTGATTGCCGGGGCTGTCACGGGCTTTACGGAGTGGCGCGGCTGAAGGACGGGGTTTCTTTTCAGACGGCATTCGCAGACATAAAGCAGATTGCCGACCAGTTGGCGCGGCAATACCCGGATTCGAACCGCGACCAGAAGGCATTCATGTTGCCGATGAGCGAGGTGATCGTAGGAGACATCCGACCTGTACTGCTGGTGCTGTTGAGCGGGGCAGGACTGCTGCTGCTGATTGCGACGGTGAACGTAGCAAGTCTGCTGCTGGTGCGCTCTGAAAGCCGCAGGCGCGAGATTGCTGTTCGCGGAGCGCTGGGCGCGTCGCGAGCGCGGCTTATGCGGCAGTTTGTGACCGAAGGGCTGGTGTTGGTGACAACGGGCAGCGTGCTTGGGATATCAGCGGCCTATGGGATCATGCAGTTTCTTGCTCATGCCATTCCCAAAGACATGATGGCCGGCATGCCGTATCTGCAAGGGATTGGTCTGAATTGGCGGGTTCTGTTGTTTGCCTGCGCGATTTCGGTCCTCGCGGGCGTGTTGTTCTCGCTGACTCCGGCGCTGCGGCTGTCCTTGTCAGATATGCACGATGGCCTGACAGACGGCGGACGAAGCTACGCGGGAACCATGTGGCGGAGGTTCGGCTCGAACCTGGTGGTGCTTGAGTTGACGACCGCGATGGTGCTGCTGGTGGGCGCTGGGCTGCTGGGCAAGAGCTTTTACCGGCTGCTCCATGTGGATATCGGATTACAGCCGGACCATCTGGCGATGCTTACGATTGGCGCAACTACAAACAGCTATGACAAGGACGAACAGCGGATTGCGTTGGAACGGGAGATGATCAGCCGGGTATCCAGTTTGCCGGGCGTGAAGTCTGTGGGAATCTCATCGACTCTGCCCATCGGCGACGGCGACGGCACGGCGGGATTCCGCGTGGTCGGACGTCCATATCATGGCGAGCACATGGAGGTCGCCATTCGCAAGGTAAGTTCCGGCTATTTTCAAACGTTGCACGCGCAATTATTGCAGGGCCGCTATTTCAGAGAGGACGAGGACAAATCGAAGCCGGAAGTTGTGATCATCAGCGAGACGATGGCGAAGCAGTATTTTCGCGGCGAGAATCCTGTTGGCATGGCGATCAGCATGGGCGACAGTGATCCTCATATCGAGATTGTTGGTGTAGTCAAGGACCTGCAGGAAGGGCAGTTGGACGCCAATCCACGCGCTGCCATGTATGTTCCATACAATCAGGGCCCAAGCAGCTTTTTCTCGCTGGTTGTCCGCACGTCGCAGAGCGAGCAGGCGATTCTGCCTTCGCTGACTTCGACCATTCATCAGATCGATCCCATGCTTGCAACCTTCGAGCCTTCGACGATGGCGGAACGCATTCACGATTCACCGTCTGCCTATCTGCACCGCTCGGCGGCATGGCTGGTGGGCGGCTTTGCCGCACTTGCTCTGCTGCTCGGCGTTGTCGGCTTGTATGGCGTCATTGCATATTCCGTAAGCCAGCGGACGCGAGAAATCGGCGTGCGCATGGCGCTGGGAGCGCAGCGCGGCTCTGTATACCGGTTGGTGCTGGGTGAAGCAGGATGGCTTACGCTTCTCGGAATCGCGGCAGGGCTGGTGGTTTCACTGGCTGCAACCATGCTGATGCGTAAGCTGCTGTTTGGCGTGCGCGCGTGGGACGTTCCGACCCTGGTTACCGTGGCAGTGGTGCTGGGAGCGTGCGCGCTGCTGGCGAGTTATTTGCCGGCGCGGAGGGCGGCATCCGTCAACCCGGTGGAGGCGCTGCGGGCCGAGTAGCGGTAGCGGGGTCAGTTTTGTGGTCTCCCACCCTATCGCAAAAGAGGCGATAGGATGGGGCACCCAGATCGGTCGCCGCGCTCAGTATGACAGCCGCGTTCACGGCTTCTGCGTGGGACGTATCAGCACTTCGCTAATAAACGACTGCGGGGCCTGCGTCACCAGCATGGCGACGATGCGGCCCACGTCATCGGGCTGGATTTTCTTGTTGGGGTCCTTGCGGTCGCCCTGGCCTTCAAAGCGTGTGTTGGTTGATCCCGGAGCAATGACGGAGACGCGGATATTGTGCGGTCGCAGCTCCTCGGCGACGGAATAGGTCAGCCCGTTCAGTCCCCACTTTGACGCGGAATAGGCGGCTCCTCTGGGCAGGGGATTGTGGCCGGCCAGCGATGAGATGTTGATGATGTGCCCTGACTTTGCGGCGATCATCATTGGCGTCAGCGCGCGAATCATCAGATAAGGCCCGCGAAGGTTCGTCGCCATCAGCCTGTCCCACTCGGCGGGCGGCATTTCATGCAGCGGTGTACCGGTCGAACCTATAGCTGCATTGTTGACCAGGATGTCGCAGCGCCCGTGGTGCGCGCACAGGTTTTCTGCGAATTTTGCGATGGACTGTTCGTTGAGAAGGTCGAGCTGTGCGGCCTGCGCCGAGCCGCCGGAGGATTGAATCTCGCGCTGTACGCGTTCCAGCCGTTCCATATCGCGCGCTACGAGCATAACGAATGCTCCCATGGACGCAAGACGCTTGCTGATGGCCTCGCCGATGCCGCGTCCTGCCCCTGTTACTACTGCCAGTTGACCTGCAAGTTCCATAATGCGAAAACTCCTGTTGATTGCGGCACTCTCCGCGCAGCTTTGGTGTCTTAAGCATAAAAGGAGGTAAAAGCGGCAGGTCAACCGAATTGTCCTGAAGCCGCATCTCACTTTTGGCATTGACGGAATCGCCAAAAGTGATTACTTGTCACTGATGGCTGCGGGTTTTTATAATTCAGCAAATCGCATCGGACTGCCGAATTTTTTTCCTCAATGATGGGCTGGCGTGTTTCAATGCGAGTGAGCACCCCCTAAAATCCGCATTGAGCAATTATCAGGAAGTTTCCTAGGAGCGTTGAATGAAGAAAGTCGTCGTTGCTTCCGTGTTGGCCGTAGGCGCCTGCACCGCATATTATCTGCCTGCCGCGCTGGCGCTGGACGATGCCCAGAACCAGGGTGCGCAATCTGGCCAGATCACCATTAAAGATCCGGCTGAATACAATGCCTACACCAACGCGGTGGGGCAGTCGTCTCCGGCTGCCAAGGCCTCGGCGATCGAGCAGTTTCTCCAGCAGTATCCGAACAGTCAGGTCAAGGAAGAAATGCTGGAGCAGTTGATGGCCGCCTATGAGCAGGCTGGGCAAGCCGATAAGGAACTGGATGCCGCCAATCGCCTGTTACAGGTAAACCCGAACAGCATCCGCGCTCTGACCATCGTTGTTTACATGGAGAAGAAGCAGACCAGCGACCAGGCCAAGCTGGACGATGCCGCAGCAAAGGCGAAGACCGCGTTGAACGCGCCCAAGCCGTCCAACCTTTCCGATGCTGACTTCCAGAAGCTGAAGACTGCAACTACTCCTATCTTTGAGGATGCCATTGCCGTCGATGCGAATGGCAAGAAGGACTACAAGGGCGCGATTGAAGCCTATACCGCGGAGCTGAAAGCGTATGATCCCGCGCAGACGCAGTCTGGTCCGGGCCTGCTGGCAACCTACAACCTTGGCAATGCCTATGTTTCGCAAGATCCCAAGGACCTGGTGAATGGCGTCTGGTTCCTGACCCGCGCCGCTCAATATGCTCCTGCGGGGTACAAGGACCAAATCGAAAAGGCCGCCGAGTACTGGTACAAGAAGTATCACTGCGCACAGAACGACACGGCCTGCCAGACGAACCTTGACGGGTACGCGGCGATTCAGCAGTTAGCCAAGGCCAACGTATTCCCGCCGGATTCTTACAAGCCGGTAGCCGCGCCTCCGCCGCCTTCGCCACAGGACCTGGCGCACCAGGCCATTGCCAGCACGCCTGATCTGAAGACGCTGGCGCTGGGCGACAAGGAGTTTATCCTGGCCAACGGCACTCCGGATGATGCCGCAAAGGTCTGGGATGTTCTGAAGGACGTGACCGCGGAAGTGCCGGGCACGGTGGTCACCGCTACCGCGGACAGCGTGCAACTGGCTGTCTCTGATGACGCGAAAGCTTCCAACAAGGCGGACTTCACCATCAACATGAAGACTCCGCTCAAGGAAGTTCCGCAGGCCGGAGCGCAAGTGAAGTACACTGCGACCTTCGACTCCTACACGCAGAACCCGCTCATGATTATCCTCAAGGATGGCGAGCCTCCAGCAGCGCCGAAGAAGCCAACAGCAAGGCGTCCTGTCCATCACCCGAGCGGCAGGAAATAGGACCATTCATCAATCCAGAGAGGGCAGCCGCGAGGCTGCCCTCTCTGTCTGGTAGAGTAAAAATCAATGGCAAGATTTTCAGGCCTGCTCCCCCCGGCTGCTCTTTTTCCCCTGCTTGCTGCATTCGCGTCCGCTCAGAACGCGCCGCCAGCCGGTCAATCCTCGCAGCAAGCCGAAGTTAGAAACCTGGAAACCGAGACCGTCTTCTCCCCCATTGAGAAGCTGCAGTTCTTCACGCTCGAACACCGCTCGCCGGCCCAGATTGAGCCGACTGATGCCGACCTGCTAAAGAATCGAAACCGCGACCTGCTGAACGAGGCCGAATTCTACGGCTATGACATGAGCACGGCGGGGTGGAACTATGAGCAGTCTGTCTGCTCGCTCATGCCTGATTACGTCCTAGTGCGCTATACCAGCAAAGACGCAGCGGGCGCGGATTCCATCTTTACGGCACTGGTGCCGCGCAGCGGGGGGCGCGTGCTGGCAGTTCCTGTGCTCAGCCACGGAGCGACACGCTTTAAGCCGGCCCCGGTTGACCCCAGGAATTTTCAAATCTTCAGCCAGGTTGTGCCTGCCGATGTGGCAAAGACAAACAGCGGTCCTGACGGCAAATGGCTCCTTCTATCGGTCTGCTATGCAGAGATGACAGGCGCGCGGCCGCAGGTGCCTAACCATCCCAGCATGGATGTGCGCATGATCAAAGCCCCTCCGCCAACGTTGCGGATTTCCGTCAGCGGACAGGATCACGAGGTCCGGTTCGTTGATCCCATCTCTCCTGTGGAATACCGTTTGTGGGACATTAGCTACGACGCGAATGGCCATGTCATCGGCGTGAGCGATGACCGGCAATCATTTGGGCAGCCTATTGTTAAGACGATTCCTGAGCCGACTCCGAAAGTGATGCCACAGCCCCCAGCTTCTTCGATCAAGGACACGTCCTCGCCACAGCCGGCGGCAAAGCCTGTTCAGCCTCAATGAACACGTTGCGGCCATTTCAGAATCGGCAGGATGCTCGAATAGTCGTCCGTCCACAAGCCCACATTGCTGCGCGTTGCTGACGGAAGGGTGGCATGCGCCACTTCGGGTTGGGCAAGAAACCGCTCATTGTTTGTCAGCAATACCCATTCCGCGATGAAGATTCCGTGATTTTCATCTCCCGCCGATTGGATTGTGACGGCGCGCATTTCCGCCTGCTGCGCTTCGCGCGCCAGCACTGGCTCCAGATCGAGATACTGGCTGGAAATGTGAAACGCCAGGATTCCACCTGGCGCAAGATGCTTGCGGTAGAGCGCCACTGCCTGCTGCGTGAGCAGATGTACGGGAACTGCATCGCCGGAAAATGCATCGAGCACGATCACATCGAATGGGTCGCCGTGTTCGCGGCTAATGGAAAAGCGGGCGTCGCCAAGCACTACGTCAGTGTGCGCCGGAGATTCGCGTAGATAGGTAAATAGCTCCCGCGCAATGCGCTCCACCAGCGGATCGATCTCAAAGAAACGGAAGATATCGCCTTGCTTTCCGTAGGCGGCGATGGTTCCGGCACCTAATCCAACAACTGCGACGCGCTTGGCGCGGCCTTCGCAGCAATAACGCAGCGCCAGGCCCACGCCTGAATCTGGTCCATAGTAGGACGTGGGCTGCATCCGCAGGCCGTTGCCGAAGAGCTGTACGCCATGCTGAATTGTTCCATGATAGAGAGTGCGGGTTGTTTCGGCCAGAGGAGGCCAGTGTGTTTCCGTGACGCGCAGCGTGCCGTAAAAGCTTCGCAACTGAACAAGAGCATCCTGTTGCCAGGCCCTCGCCTGCATTACGCCAATCCAAGCGAGGGCCAATGCCACCGCGGTCCAGAAGATTCGTGCCATGACGCCAAAATTCCACATCACCACCAGGGCCGAAATCGCGGAGAGCACGAGGCCAATGGCCAGTTCGTAGTTTGCTCGGAAGATGGTGGGCGCGGCCACGCCGACGAACAGCCCTCCCATCGCCGCACCAAGCGCAACATGCAGGTAAAAACCGGTTGCTGGCCCTGAAGTGGGGCGCAGCCGGTAAAGCTCGCCGTGAAAAAAGAGGCAGAGCACAAACAGGCCTAGGCAATATAGAGGCACGGAAATCTGCACAGGCAAGCCCTGATGCACATCGCGGGCGAGATATCCGAGAACGCCCAGCGTAAAGGCTGCGAGCCGCACCATCAGCCATCGCCGGTATGCACCCGACGAATGGAACGCAACAATAAAGCTCAACAGATAGGCTGAGAGCGGCAGAATCCACAGCAGGGGGATGGCCGCGACATTTTGGCTTAGATGATTGGTGATAGCGCAGAGCAGAAGGGAAGCGCAGCCGGGCAGCAGCAGCCAGAGAACACGCCGCTGCGGAGTTATTCTTTCGCTCTCAGACTCCAGCCCTGGCCGTTCTTTGCGTTCCGGCAGCGTGTGGCGCACGCTCCAGGCGATGCCTCCGCATAGCACCGCGAAAATGAAGAAGCCCGTCGAAAAGCCCCAAGTTTGCGTCTTCAGTGTGATGTGCGGTTCGATCACTGTGGGATACGCGAGCAGCGCCAGAAGCGCCCCCGCATTGGATAGCGAGAACATGCGGTACGACCAGCCGGCATGGAAACTGTCCGTATACCATGTCTGCAAAAGAGGAGTGGTCGCCGACAATGCGAGATAAGGCAGGCCGATAATCAGCGTCAACAACGTGAAGATGGTCAGGATGGGATGCCACGTTGTGGCCCATTGATTAGCGCGAATGTGCAGTCCCAGCGTGGCCAGGGCAACCGCAAGCAGAGTGACATGAGTCAGCGCCTGCGCTCGGGGCCGCAAACGCAGCGCGACGAAGTCCGCGTACACATAGCCGAGAAATAGCGCTGTCTGGAAAAAGACCAGGCACGTCGTCCACACCGCCGCCGAGCCGCCGAGCACGGGCAACAACTGCTTCGCCACCATGGGCTGCACCAGAAAAAGCAGAAAGGCGCTCAGAAACACAACGCAGGCGTAGAGAAATGTGAGCAGGGCCATGAGGGTTGCGACGGAATCCATTCAGCCTACGCCGTATTCACAATTCTGGTCTACACTGCCGCAAGGATTTGTGTGAGGTGGGTGATGCTCGAGAACGAAAGGATCATGTCTTTTGTAGGAGTGAGTAATGCGGACAAGGCGCGCGCCTTCTATCGCGACACTCTGGGGCTGAATATGCTTTATGAGGACGGCTTCGCGCTCGTCTTTGATGTGGGCGGCGTGATGCTGCGTGTGACGCTTGTGGGCGAGGTGCATCCACAGCCGTACACTGTGCTCGGATGGCAGGTCAGTGACGCAACTTCAATGGCGCGTGCTCTTGCGAGAGCCGGAGTGAAGCCTGAGCAATATCCGCACGTAGAGCAGGATGCCGACGGCATCTGGACTGCCCCTGGTGGCGCGAAAATTGCCTGGTTCAAAGATCCGGATGGCAACATTCTGAGCATTGCCCAGATGTAAAGCCCAGCTCTCAATGCTTGTCTTTTTTCCCAGCCTTTTTCACAAGCTGGCTGAGGTTTGTCTGCGCCAACTCTTTTTCCAGGGCCTTCTGCGCATCTCTGAAAATCTGGCCCAGCGCATGGTTCAGTTTTCCACCTGGGATTGCATGCGCAGAAGCTGAATGGAACATGTCGCCGTGATTCAGCGCGCGGTAAATATCAGCAAGCGAAATTTCCTTGGCAGAGCACGCGAGCCGCGAGCCGCCGCTGGGACCTTTCTGACTTTCCACCAGCTCAGCCCGTTGCAGCAACGAAAAGACGCGCCGAATCACGACAGGGTTTGTGTTGAGCTTACGCGCCACATCCTCTGAGGTCTGCAGTACATCCGGTTCGGCAGCGAGCAGAAGGAGGGCGTGTACGCCGGTAGCGAATCGGGTATTGACGGCCATACTGCCACGCTACCATAGGTTCCGCGAATCGTTTTGTGAAATTCGCCAAAATGGTTTGTAACCGTCACAGATCAAATAGGACTTCCAGCCAACCTGTTCTAAAGTGAATATCAGATTCTTATTTAGACTGTGGGAGTTCTGCATTTGCACATTCTTTTTGTAGGCGATGTTTTCGGGAGCGCCGGCCGCCGCATCGTCCGCGAACATCTCGGTCACGTCGTTGAGCAGCACCATGTCGATCTGCTCGTTATTAACGGAGAAAACGCCGCAGGAGGCTTCGGTCTCACGCCTGCAATCGCCGATGAGTTGTTCGAACTGGGCGCACACGTCATTACGACCGGCAACCATGTGTGGGACAAACGCGAAATTATCGAATACATGAAGTCCGTGCCTGAAGATAGCCACGAACACCCACGCCGTGTGATTCGTCCGGCAAATTATGTAGCCGGAACCCCTGGCTATGGCTTCTATCAGGGCCAGCTCGCGTCAGGGCAGGAATACGCTGTCATCAATCTCCAGGGCCGCGTCTTTATGGGGTCAAGTGACGATCCCTTCCGTGTAGCCGATGCCCTGCTGAAGCAGATCACGGCGAAGGTGATTCTGGTTGACGTACATGCGGAGGCCACGTCAGAGAAAGCCGCTCTGGGCTGGTATCTTGATGGCCGCGTGACGGCCGTGCTGGGCACGCATACCCATGTGCCCACGGCAGACAACCGCGTTCTGCCCAATGGCACAGCCTATCAAACGGACGTGGGCATGAGTGGACCATACGACAGCATCATTGGAGTAGAAAAAGAACTGGTACTGCAGCGCTTTCTTACCGGTATGCCGGGAAAGTTTGAAGCAGCAAAGGGCGATCCGCGCATGGCTGCGACTCTGATCGAATGCGATGGCGCTACGGGAAGGGCATTACGGACACAACGGTTTTTGTTGGGAGAGTAACTTATGTCCATCAAGACGCTGGAAGAACTGGCAGGAATGAAGGCCGCGGGCCGCATCGTACGCAAAATGCTGGATGCCATGAAAAGCGCCGGCCGTTCCGGCGTCACCACTGGCGAACTCGACGAGGTTGGCGCCACCGTTATGCGCCAACATGGAGCGCGTTCAGCCCCTGCCATGGTCTATGGATTTCCGGGCGTAAGCTGCATCAGCGTAAATGATGAGATCGTGCACGGCATTCCGGGCAAGCGACGGCTTCGCAACGGAGACCTGCTCAAACTCGACGTGACCATCGAGAAAGATGGCTTCATGGCCGACGCTGCTGAGACGGTGGTGGTTGGAAACGCATCGCAGGTGGGAGAGCGCCTGGCAGTCTGCGCGCAACGCGCTTTCGAACATGCTTTGTTGGCTGCCCGCGCGGGAAACCGGGTGAATGAAATCGGCCGCGCGGTGGAAGCTGAAGTTCGCAAGAGTGGATTCTTCGTGATTCATCAGCTATGCGGTCACGGCATTGGCCGAACCATTCATGAACAGCCAAGCGTGCCGAATTTTGCCGATCCTCATGCCCGGCAGATTCTTACTGAAGGGCTGGTCATCACCATCGAGCCCATCATCGCCAGCCAATCCAGCCGCGCAGTTCTGGCCCACGACGGCTGGACCATGCGCACCGCCGACCGGGGACTCGCCGCGCATTATGAGCATACTTTGATGATTACAGACAGCGAGCCTTTGCTGCTTACTGCCGCATAGATAGAAACTTTATGCTGTCATCCTGAGCGTAGCGAAGGATCTGCTTTTCTACCCTCGGTAAGGTTTGATCTGAGTACCCGACTCTTCACTCAAATCAACCCATGTCGGGTTCGCCTGCTGAATTAAGGTAATCTTCTTAGCTCTGAGCAAGCCCTTTAGTTCTTTCTCGCGAGCAATAGCCTGGCCAATCCAACTATAGCGCTCAAACCAGACGAGGCGATGGCAGCGATATCGAGCTGTGAAGCCTCCAAAGGCTCCCTCTTTATGCTCTTTGACACGTTGTTCTAGGTTGCTAGTGACACCTATGTAAAGATTGCGGCTCGCGCTGGCCATGATGTAGGTGTAGTAGATTCGTTGAGTCATTGCGGATAGGTTAGTGCAGCTACCGACGAAAAAAAGCAGATCCTTCACTCCGCTTCGCTTCGTT
Source organism: Alloacidobacterium sp. (assembly GCF_035631355.1). NCBI lineage: Bacteria > Pseudomonadati > Acidobacteriota > Terriglobia > Terriglobales > Acidobacteriaceae > Alloacidobacterium > Alloacidobacterium sp. The sequence continues at coordinate 11,590 of NZ_DASQIX010000004.1, read as the reverse complement.
CAGGATGACATCACAATTGCTAGCGATGGTGTTTGTATCATTATGCTAAATCGCAGCACAGATAGTGCTGTCATCCTGAGCGCAGCGAAGGATCTGCTTTTCTCTATGCTCCAGCAACGACTCGGGTTAATTACACGATCTAAGATCACTCCTCGGTCTTCTGCGGCCTTAACAACGGAAACAGAATCACATCTCGAATCGACCGTGCCCCGGTGAGAATCATCGTGAGGCGGTCGATGCCGATGCCTTCGCCTCCGGTTGGCGGAAGGCCATAGGACAGGGCGCGGACGTAATCTTCATCCATCTGGTGGGCTTCTTCGTCGCCGTGTTCGCGCTGCTCAATCTGCTGCTCGAAGCGCTTGCGCTGCTCCTCGGGATCGTTCAACTCGCTGAAGGCGTTGCCCAGCTCGAATCCGCCAATATAAAACTCGAAGCGTTCCACCCAGTCCGGCTCGTCTGGCTTCTGCTTCGACAGCGGCGAGACGGCGAGAGGGAAGTCGTAGATGATGGTTGGCTGGATGAGCTGATGTTCGGCAATGGATTCAAAAAGAGTAGCGATGGCTATCCCAAGATTGCCTAACTTGTCTAGAGCATCCTTCGCAGGGCTTAGTGCAACATGAATCTCGGCGGATTTTCGCCACTGCGCGTCGATAGCAACCTCTTCCGGTGTACTAAGACCGCCGAAAGAACCATGGGGTAAATTCTTTGGAAGCACCGAGTGCTCCTTTCCGCCTTCGCGCCATCGACCGTGTGATATTGGTGCATTCTGAAGTGCAGAGGACAACACGCGTTCGAGTGTTTCTATGCTCTCGAAGTCTGCCATCTTCGGTTTTGCACCATAATCCTCAGGCCAGAACTCAATGATTGCCTCACGCATTGAAAAGCGCTCCCACTTTGCCAGATCAATCTCATGCCCGTAGAAGTGCGTAATCGTCGAACCATTTACATCCTTAGCAACCGAAACGATCAACTCTTCCGTCAACTGCATCAGGTCGTGGTAGTTCGCATATGCCTGGTAGAACTCGAGCATCGTGAACTCAGGATTGTGCTGCGTCGAGATGCCCTCGTTGCGGAAGTTGCGGTTGATCTCATACACGCGGTCGATGCCGCCAACCACCAGCCGCTTCAGGTAAAGCTCCGGCGCAATGCGCAGGAACAGGTCCATGTCAAGCGTGTTGTGATGCGTCACAAACGGACGAGCCGCCGCGCCGCCCGCGATAGGCTGCATCATCGGCGTTTCCACTTCGATGTATCCGCGCGCGTCAAAGAAGTTGCGGATCGCCTTCAGTACCTGGGCGCGCTTGATGAAAACATCGCGCACGTTGATCTCGTCGAGACCGCCTTCATTGAGAGGCGTATTCATGAAGAGATCGACATAGCGCTGGCGATAGCGCAGCTCCACATCCGACAGGCCGTGATACTTTTCCGGCAGTGCCAGCATGGCCTTTGATAGAAACGTGATCGTCTGCACATGCACCGACAGTTCACCCGTCCGCGTGCGGAAGAGATAGCCGGTTACACCAATGTGGTCGCCCAGATCAAGCAGCTTGTAGAGTTGGAACGCCGTCTCGCCCACGTCATCTTTGCGGACGTAAATCTGCAGACGTTCGCCATTCTGCTGCAGGTGCGCGAAGCCCGCCTTGCCCTGACCGCGAATTGCCATGAGGCGTCCGGCGACTGAAACCTGAACACGATTCGCCTCCAGCTCCTCCGCCGTCGCCTCGCGATACTTCGCCCAGATATCGGCGATGGTATGCGATGCGACGTACTGGTTCGGGTAGGCCTGCTGCCCGAGAGCGGTGATCTGGTTCAGCTTTTCCTTACGAAGAGCGAAAAGGTTCCGCTCAAACTCGGATTCAAACACGTTGGCGCCTCTGCTTGGTGCGATTTGAAATGGGTAAAGGACAAGTATAGCGAGCCAGCGCGCCTCGCGGCACAAGCAGGCCAGCAAGTCAGCGTGTCGCTGAGATTCGGAATGTCTGCGGGGCTGCTCACTCGCCTGCGCTGTCAAGCGCGCTGACTTGCCAACCCGCTGAAGTGATATAACATCCTTCGAGCACCCACTAAACATGACTCCGAACGAGCCGCCCCAGAAAAAAGACGACGGAGGAATGGACACGCTGCTGCGCGCTGAAAAGCTGACGCAGATCGCTGTCATCCTCCCTTGCGCGGTTTTTATTGGATGGCTGATGGGCGTGGCGCTTGACAAGTGGCTCCACCAGCACTGGATCTACATTGCCGGCATCATTTTTGGAGCGGTGGCTGGCTTCGTTCAAACCTTCCGGCTGATCGCCGCCTCAGGAAAAGACCAGCAGTGACCGAAACCGGCAATCCAATCTTCGACTTTACCGACGCAGACCTGAAAGCTGCGCTGCGCCGCGCCTTCAAGGTGACCGCGATCATCGGGGTGGTCCTCGCCGTCGTCCTGACGTTCGTCTATGGCTGGCGGACAGGCACTCTGCTTCTGATTGGGGCTGTTATCTCGGCAACTGGTCTGTGGGAATGGCAGCGGCTGGTGGCCTTCATCAATGCCCGGCTCGACAAGCAAAAAACCACCGGGGCGGGCCGTGTTGCCACCACTTTTTTGCTGCGCTTGTTGTTCGCGGCAGGACTGCTCTATGTTAGTCTAAGGTGTTTACACGGGTCGATTTACGCGTTGGTGGCGGGCTTGGCTTTAGGCATTTTTGCCCTGACCGTCGAAGCTGTGCGCATGATTCGCTCCTGACAAAGATCTGCGGCAAATTACCTACAGGGACAGAGACGTTTTTAGGAAGTCATGCACAGCTTTCTCGTCGCAATCACAAGTCTGCTTAACCGGCTCTTCGGAGCGTATGTCACCGAGCTGCTGAATAAGCTGCACATCTATCCGCTGCATCCCACTACGCCTATTAATGACCGGCTCACCCTTGAGCTGGTAGTAGCTGCTGTCCTGGTGCTGTTCTTCATCGTGGTGCGGGCAACACTGAGCGTCGAGAAGCCGGGCAGCATCCAGCATCTGGCCGAGTTGATTCACGGATTTGTGGATGAACAGGCGCAATCGGTCATGGGGTCTCATGGGTACGAAGGATTCATGCCGTATGTGACCACGATCCTGCTCTTTGTTCTGCTCTGCAATATCATGGGTCTCTTTCCGCATATTGAGACGCCCACAGCAAGCCCGGTTGTTCCGCTCGGCATCGCCATCATCACATTCATCTACTACAACTTCCACGGCGTGCGCGTGCAGGGGCCTATTGGCTATTTCAAGCACTTTCTCGGCCCGGTTATCTGGATTTCTCCGCTCATGTTCCCGATTGAGATTTTTTCGAACCTGGTGCGCATCATGTCGCTCACCGTTCGTCTCTACGCGAACATGTTTGCCAGCGATCTGCTTACGCTCGTCTTCTATTCGCTGATTCCGATTGCGATTCCGGTCATTTTTCTCTTCTTGCACCTCGGCGTCGCGATTATTCAGGCGTATGTCTTCATGCTGCTGACGATGATTTATCTCGCCGAGGCGACGGCGCAGGAAGGCCACTGATTCAGAATTAAGCTTCGCATCCGGAGTTCTGCTTCCACTTCGGAAAAGCGGCCGTGAGCGTGAGGGAGCCAGCCCGGTGAGCCTCAACCACCCACTGACGGCACATTTTGAAGGAAGCAAGGAGAAATACAATGCGCAAACTGCAATATCTATTCATGACGCTGGCCGTCCTCTGCATGGCCTCGCCCGCGTTCGCACAATCTACCGGCGGTTCCGCGCCCAGCTGGGTGCCCATCGGCGCCGGCATCGGCATGGGCATCGCTTCCGGCCTTTGCGGCATCGGGCAGGGCCGAGTTGCCGGCTCCGCTGCCGAAGCCATTGCCCGCAACCCTGGAGCGCGCGCTGGCATTCAGCTGATGCTTGTCCTCGGCCTGGCTTTCATTGAGTCGCTGGCCCTCTTCACCCTGCTCATCGTCTTCGCAGTCGTGAAATAGTTGCAGTTGGAAGCAAGGGGCCTCCGTTACCGGAGGCCTTTTCGTTTCCGTCAAATACCGCCTCCGGATTTCATGCGCATGTCACTCGCATCCCATAAGATATAGACGCAGTCCATCTCATATGCAGAAAGAAAGGAAGACCAATGGCAACAGCACAGAAAACGGGCGTATCGCTTGAAGACGCGCGCCGCGTCATTGCCGCAGCAGAGAAGAAGGCGCAGGAGATTGGTCAGCCTATGAACATAGCTGTCGCTGATGAGGGAGCGAATCTCGTCGCTTTTGTTCGGATGCCGGGCGCGTGGATTGGCAGCATTGATATCTCGCAGAAAAAGGCATTTACATCGCGCGCGTTTGACATTTCCACGAAAGATCTGGCGCCGCATGCGCAAAGTGGCAGTCAGTTTTTCGGAATCCACGCTTCGAATGATGGAAAGATAATGATTTTCGCTGGCGGCATTCCGCTCAAGAGCGGAGACAAAGTTGTAGGAGCCATCGGCGTGAGTGGCGGTTCAGGTGATCAGGACCACGCAGTTGCAGATGCTGGCGCAGCGGCTTTCTAGCCGTATCAGCGCGCAGGAAACTTAAAACCCAGCTAATTTTCATACGCAGTATCACGGAGGAACCATGGCCACAAATCGTGGTGTTATTTACATGGGCCCCGGCAAGGTTGAGGTCCAATCCATCGACTATCCGAAAATGCAGACGCCTCAGGGGCGCTCCATCGAGCATGGCGCGATCCTGAAGATCGTCTCAACCAATATCTGCGGTTCTGACCAGCACATGGTCCGAGGCCGCACCACAGCCCCTAAAGGCCTGATTCTCGGCCACGAAATTACCGGTGAAGTCATCGAGAAGGGAAAAGATGTCGAGTTCATCAATGTTGGTGATCTCGTCTCCGTCCCGTTCAACATTGCCTGCGGGCGCTGTCGCGCCTGCCGCGAGCGACACACAGGTGTTTGCCTCAATGTGAATCCGCAACAGCCCGGTGGAGCTTACGGCTATGTCGATATGGGTGGATGGGCGGGGGGCCAGGCGCAATATGTGCTTGTTCCTTATGCCGATTTCAACCTGCTCAAATTTCCTGACAAAGACCAAGCCATGTCGAAGATCAAAGACCTCACCATGCTTTCCGACATCCTGCCAACCGGCTATCACGGCGCAAAGTCTGCGGGCGTAGAGGTTGGATCGATCGTTTATATTGCCGGGGCGGGCCCGGTTGGGATGGCTGCCGCCGCAGCGGCCCAGATTTTAGGCGCGGCAGTCATTATCGTCGGAGACAAGATCGCCGAGCGGCTTGCTCACGCGAAAAAGATGGGCTTCGAAACCATCGATATAGGCAAGCACGACAATCTCTCCGAGCAGATTGAACAGCTCATAGGCGTGCCCGAAGTTGATGCTGCCGTCGATGCCGTTGGTTTTGAAGCCAGCGCTCATGGAAACCCCAGCGAAGCAGCGCCGGCGAGCGTGCTGAACCAGTTGATGGGCATCACTTTCGTTGCCGGCGGCGTTGGCATTCCAGGACTCTACGTTGTCGAAGATCCCGGCGCGCCAAACGAAGACGCGAAGAAGGGAATCCTGAAAATTCGCATCGGCAAAGGATGGTCCCGGTCGCTGCACTTCCACACCGGCCAGGCGCCCGTGCTGCAGTACAATCGCCAGCTTATGCAGGCGATTCTTCACGACCGTCTGCCTATCGCGAAGATCGTCAACGCAACCGTCATCAGCCTCGACAAGGCTCCCGAGGGTTACGCGGATTTCGATAAAGGGGCGGCAAAGAAATATGTGCTCGACCCAAACGGATACCTCGGAAAAGCAGCATGAGCACAGAAGTAAATAAAAAGGCCTCCGTCGGACGGAGGCCTTTTGCTATGTATGGTTCGATTTATCGACCAAGTGCAAAATCGGCACGGCAACCGCGGTCAACCCAGATGCCGCGTTGATCGAATCCCCAGCTATATCCGCTGCGGCAGGGAGCGTCGCTTCGTTGCCGTACCAGACGCACGCCGTTGCGTGTAATGGCGGGGCAGAAATTTCGACCACCGTTATTAGACGAGCAGGTGATGACTGACCCAGTCGGCGGTCCCTGTGGCGGGTAACCTGGTCCTGGTCCTACCGATGGATAGCCGGGACCGGGGCCGTACGGAATCCTGACAATAAAATCAGCCCTGCAACCGCGATCTACCCAGATGCCGCGCCGGTCGTATCCCCAACTGTATCCCTGTCTGCAGGGCGATCCGCTTCGCTGATTCACCATGCGCACGCCGTAGCGCGTGTCCGCCGCGCAGTAGTGCCGGTTGCCGTCATCGGAGGCGCAAGTGATCCTCGGTCCATCCCGATATGTCGTTCCGCTTTGTGCTGAAGCGCGTGAAGTGCCCAATGCTATAAGACTGACCGCCAAAAGAACGAATTTTAGTTCCCCCAACGTTTCTCCTTCGAGATTCGATTCAAAGCATACCTTACGCCCCGATTATTAATCGAACGCAACTCTTCAGGCCGGCTCCGGAGCTTCCTCAGCCAGCACCAGATCGAGCCGCGCATGAAGCTGCTTGCTGAAATCAACCGGCAGTTCGAAGACACGGTCGTCCGCCATGAGAATGATGACGTTGCGCGTCGAGTCGAGCACCGCCGAGCATATTTCACAGTGCGCGAGGTGCCTCTCCACATCGGCGCGCACTTCGGGGTCGAGCGTGCCTTCAATGTAATCGGAGATGCGGTCCCACACATGTCTGCAGTTCAGAACCATGGCAACCCCCTCAGCATTCCATCCCTTTTTGTGCTTTTCAATTCTGCTTTTAACTGCGGCGCAAGACGTTTTTGCAACAGCAGGCGTGCGCGATGCAGCCGGACTTTTACCAGCGATATAGAAATCCCCAGCGCCTCGGAAGTTTCATTCACGCTGAGTTCCTGCATGTCGCGCAGGATGACCACCTCACGAAACCTAGGGGGCAAATTGGCTATCGCCTGACGCATCAGCGCACGTATTTCCTGGCGCTCCAGCGCTTCGGACGGAACCTCGCGCCAGTCCGTGAGCGCAGCCGGGGTGTAGTCGCCGTCTTCCGCGTCATGGTCATCGAGCGAGTCAAACGTCGCGCGCTTTGCTTCACGTAAGCGCGTCCGCGCTTCGTTCAGCGTAATCGCAATAAGCCATGTGCTGAACTTCGCGTCGCCGCGAAAGCTGGCCAGTTTGCGATAGGCGCGCAGGATGGCCTCCTGCGCCACGTCTTCCGCTTCTGTTTCATTCTTCACCAGCGACAGCGCAGTGAGGTACACCTGCCGCTCATACGGGCGGATGAGATCGTGGAATCTCTCGCGTTCGCCATTCAGGACTGCCGCAATAAACGCCCCTTCGCGCTCCTGCTGCAATCCCGCTATGGCCTGTGGCGCGGTCATGCTATCGCCTGCGCCGATGCGTGAAGTAGTAATCAAGCGAAAAGAACCCGGCGCCGAAGATAAGTACGATAAGCGAGGCAAAGAGAAACGTAAACGGATCGGCATTGTAGAACTTGCCAGGGTCGCTGAAAATCGAACGCAGGGCATCACGGTCTGAGGTCAGGTACGCGACAAACATGTCGCACGCCAGCAAAAAACCCGTGAGTCGCGTCGCCAGGCCGACAATCAAAAGAATGCCGCCAAAAAGCTCAAGGCAGGAGATCGCTGGCTCCACAATCCCAGGTGCCGGAATACCCAGGCTCGCAAAAAACTCAACTGCGTGCGAGTTGTGCAGTCTACCCCAGCCCGATTGTGCAAACTGCCATCCCCAGTAAAGCCGCACCAGCAACAGAAATGGCGAATCAAGCCACGCGGCGTAGCTCTTGAACCGGCAGTACAAGCCGCTGAGCCTTCGTATGAGCGAATGGCTCTTGGTCGCAGTGATGGGTGCGGGTTGCGTGCTCATAATACTTCTTCTTGCCTTTCGTATCTTGTGAACCAGCCGAGCGAGGACCAGGCCTGAAACGCCGCTTGCAGAAACGCCGCGTGCTCCGCTTCAGGCATTGCGCTCCCGGCAAGTGCCGTGTCGATGGCCATGCCGATCGGCTCGCCTGCCATCAGTGCCGATAGAAGCAGGTAGTCTTCGCGGCTGAGCCGCTTGTAGAAGACCGAGTTCTCATGCCGGTGCACCGCAAGGTAAATTTCCTCCGGCTCCATCTCCGCAACATGGCGCGCCCGCTTCCGCTTCCGCGCAATGCTGGCGTTGTTACTGCTCGAATCGCTGCTGCCGCTCTCGCTGCGTATATCGATGATCAGATCGTCAACCGAATAATGCAGCTTCAGCACGCGCAAATAAGGCTGCAGGCGCAGGATCGAGCCGTCGTGAATCTCCGCCAGATCATCCGCGTCAATCAGCGGATCGTCCGCCGAATCAAACGCCTCAATGTGCGCCCACTCAATCCGCACCATATCGAGGGCAAGCTCGGCGCGCGGTTCAACATACTCGCGATGTGTCAGCAGCCAGTTTTCAAGCTGCGATCCCAGATTGCGCAGCGTGAACGACCGGGAAGGGAAGTCGGTAAGATACGTGCGCATAAGCGCATCGAACTTCTTCCGGCCTATGACCGCCATCAGTCCGGGAAAATCCTCTTCAAAGCAGGAGTACAGACGGAACCAATACTGGCGGTTGTAAATCTCGAGCCGCTCAAACGATGTGAGCCGGTCATTCGGCTTGATCAGCGCCTCGGCTTCGCTGTTGTTCGACGTACCATCCTTGCGACGGTGAGGCATAGTCTCCTGCCGCGTTAGAGGATGCATGATCGCTGCGGCAACCCGGCGCTGTATCTCCTGAAGCTCGCTCATCGCGCCGCCTCTTCCAGTTCCGGATGCGCCGTTTTCGCCGCTGCCCGCAGAAACCTGGTCGCCTTCAAGGCCTCGGCATGAACTTCTTCAAATGACGGTATGTTGTCGTCCCACTCCAGCAGAGTCGCCGTCGGGCCTGCGCGCTCGATAGCGCGCGCATACAGCTGCCACACCGGTTCCAGCACCGGGTGATCGTGTGTATCAAGAATGTACTTCTCAAACTTTGAATGCCCGGCGATGTGAATCTGCGCGACTCGCTCCGCCGGAACTGCATTCACATAGGTAAACGGATCAAAGCTGTGGTTCTGCGACGAGACGTAAATGTTATTCACGTCGAGCAGAATGCCGCAGTCCGCGCGCTCGACGACCTCGTTCAAAAACTCCCACTCGGTCATTTCTGAAACGTGATACTCGGCGTAGCTCGAAACATTTTCAACCACAACTGGAATCTCAAGAAAATCCTGAACGTTCCGGATACGCTCCGCCGTCACCTTCACCGCTTCCCACGTGTAGGGCATGGGCAGCAGGTCATGCGTATAACGTCCATCAACAGATCCCCAGCAAAGATGGTCACTCAACCACGGCGTCTTCGTTCGCTTCACCAACCGCTTCAAGCGCTTCAGATGCTCCGGATCGGGCGCGGTCGCAGAGCCGAAGTACATCGATACGCCGTGCTGCACCACGTTGTACTGTTCGAGTATCCGATCCAGCACATCCAGCGGGCGCCCGCCGTCAATCATGTAGTTTTCCGAGATGATCTCGAACCAGTCCACCACTGGTTTCTTGCTCAGAATGTGCCGGTAGTGCGGAATACGCAGCCCGATTCCAACGCCGTATTCCGTAAAGCCGTTAAAGCGATTCGCAGGCACTGCTCATTCTCCCCAGAAAGTACAAGGGGCCATGCCCGTGCTGCGCATGGCCCCTTGATGAAGAAGACTACTTCGGCATCTTCGAGCCGTCAGTCGCGCAGCCGCCCTTGCCTTTGCAGCTGTTCTTGCCTTTGCAGCCGTTGTCGCTGCTCTTGCAACCACCTTGTCCCTTGCAGTCATTCTTGCCTTTACAGGAGTGCTTCGTAGTGTCCTGCATCGAACCGTTTGCAAACGACGCTTTGCCCACCTTGACCACTGAAGTGGCGCTGGTTGACGTGGTCGCAGCTTGCATGGTCGCGGCGCCGCCCAACATGCCGGAAACCGCTGCGGCAACCATCAAGGTCTTCATTGAATGCTTCATACGTTGTCATTCCTCCGTGATTTTGCAAGCCTAAGACCTGCCGCTCTTCGCGACGGTGGGAGACCTGCTGCTGCCCATAAGAATATGGGACGGAGAAAAGGTTACAGCATTTAACCGGCAAATAGGCAATCGTGAGAAAAATTTGCGGCCAGCGCCGGATTCATGACGGCCACTAGACATTTCTATAGGATGAACAGAATATGAGTGAGAGAACACCGCAGTCATTCGCAAACTACAAGCGCCGACTACCCCCGTTTCACTTCTTCGTCATTCCTGTTCTCATTACAAACCTTATCGTGGCCATCGTGTATCTCATACTGCATCCGGGACTGCTGCCGGCATGGTTGCTCATCGTTTCCGCTGCATTATTGATGCTCGCATTTCTGGTGCGCATCAATCCCATCAAAGTGCAGGATCGCCTGATTCGCCTTGAAGAGCGAATGCGACTTACCGCACTGCTTTCTGAACCAGAGCGGGCGCGCGTTCCAGAGCTTACGGAACACCAACTCATTGCGCTCAGGTTCGCGTCTGATGCGGAAGTTCCAAATCTGGTTCAAGAAGCGCTTAGAGAGCAATTAGGTCCTAAAGATATTAAGAAGAGAATTCAGAATTGGAGACCTGACCACTCCCGCGTCTAACTCTGCTTCGCTTCTAATTCCGCCCAGCGCGCATACAGCGCATCGACTGCCGATTGTGCTACTTCCGCTTCAGCAAGCGCAGCCTGCAATCTTAAGGCGTCGACAGCAATTTTCGGGTCTTCAAGCTCCGCCTGCTTTTGTTGCAGCGCTGCTTCCGCTATTGAGATGCGGTTTTCAATATCTGCCCATTCGCGGGCCTCAAGATATGACAGCTTCTTTTTTGATGACGTCGAAGCCGTTTTAGGAGTTTGGCGCGCAGGTTGCTCCTTCTGCTGCCTTCTTTCCGCCAGCCATGACTCCCACTGTAAATAATCCGCAAAACGCTCTGCGCCACCTGCGCCATCGAGGCCCAGCACCACATTCGAGATGCGGTCGAGCATATAGCGGTCATGCGTCACCAGCACCAGTGCGCCCGGATATTCAAGCAGGCTCTCTTCCAGAATTTCCAGCGTGGCAATATCAAGATCATTCGTCGGCTCATCGAGCAGCAGCAGGTCTGCCGGTTGCAGCATGAGATTCGCAATCAGTACTCGCGCCTTCTCACCGCCAGAAAGCCGCGACACCGGCTGATTGAGCTGCTCGCCGGTAAAGAGAAAGCGCGCCGCCCATGAGGCGACGTGAATGACGCGGTCCTGATACACCACTGAATCACTCTCTGGAGCAAGCGCGCGCCGCAGTGTGAGCGATTCGTCCATCTGCCGATTCTGCTCAAAGTAAACTACGTTCAGCGCGTTGGCTCGCTGAATCGATCCCGCATCCGGTTCGATCTCGCCGCTCAACAGCCGCAGCAATGTAGTCTTGCCACTGCCGTTCGGCCCGACCAGCCCTACACGCATGCCGGCCGTGATCGCAAAATCCAATCCGCTAAACAACTTCTTGTCGCCAGCCGAGTATTCAATGTCTTCAAGCGCGATGAGCCGCTTCGTTTGCCGATCGGTCGCACTGAAATCAATTCCAGCTGAGCGTGTCTGCATACG